>MGVF01000124.1:25861-25962 GCA_001800355.1 Elusimicrobia bacterium RIFOXYA2_FULL_50_26 | reverse complement strand
TATACATAAGCCTGAGATTACCGCCGGCGACTTATTTTCCTCTCCCCATCGGGGAGAGGATTAAGGCGAGGGGGAGCTAAATGTTTCGTTCCCGACGATAC
>MGVF01000124.1:0-25757 GCA_001800355.1 Elusimicrobia bacterium RIFOXYA2_FULL_50_26 | reverse complement strand
TAATATTGTTTGCTGATTGATCAATCGAAGGAGACCGGCGTGTATAAAATCATCATAGTTGATGACGATATAGATTTCTTGAGCTGGCTGAAATTCGGACTGTCAAAGAAAGATAACTTCAACGTTATAACGGCGGAAACTAAAACCGAGGGCTGGCACCTGGCCGCCAACGAAAAACCGGATCTGGTCATTATTGACCTTAAGCTGCCCGACGGAAACGGTTTTGAATTGTGCCGCCAGATAAAAGCGATTGATCCTTCCATAGGCATAATACTCGTAACCGGCGTATTCAGGGAACTGGACGCCTGGCAGAAGGGCAGCCAGGCGGGCGCAGACGACCTTCTTATAAAGCCGTTCAGCTATGAACGCGCCGTCCTGCAAATAACCAACCTCATCAAGCGTATAAAACACCCCGAACCCAAATAAATTCCCTGCCCCGCCCGTTTGACTTTTTCCCCACTAATGAAGTAAAATCACCTTTGAGAGTCATATCGTAAGACAAGGAGAGTATCTCTTTAGCTTTCCGAGGTCATTGTGAGCGAGAGCGAAGCAATCTCGACGTTGCTTCTGATGAAAAGCGAGATTGCCGCGCCCTTCGGGCTCGCAATGACGACGACAACTTCTAAACGCTAATGAGACACCAAGGAGAAGACAAGTGAAAAAGATTGGTTTATTGTTGTTGGCGGCAGTGATAGTTGCGGCAGTTATCGCGGGCTTGAAACTTAAAAAACCGGATTCGGACGCAGGCGCGCCCATGAAGAACGGCATTCTAATCGTGAATAATTTTGACTCGGGCGTAAGCGATAGCAACCTCCTGGGCGCATGGAACAAGGACCCGCTGGATAAAACTCAAGGGTGTTCAATGGAATACGCCGAGCCGGGGTTTGACGGCACAGGCAAATGCCTTAAAATTTCATACGATGTGGACTCGCCCAACCCGGCCTACAACGGATTTTACCTTAAACTAAACGGGCTCGATGCGCGCAAGGCTGGAAAAATATCGTTCTGGATAAAGGGCGACGAGAAGGCGTATCCGAAGAAGTTCAAGATGGAAATAAAGAATGCGAACGAGGCAAGCCCCCGCTATATTGAGACCGCAACGACTGATTGGCAGGAAATAGAAATCCCCACCTCGGAGTTTCCGCTTATAACCGACTGGAGCTCCATGCAGGAATTCGTACTGGTATTCGAAGACATGCAAACCAAACCGAAAACCGGCGCAATTTACTTAGACAACGTTTCATTTAAGCAGTAATCGCCCATTTCCATATTTACATTCCCAATGTTAGTATTTTTGTATTTCTTACATTGTGGATGTAAATAACTGATCTTACGCATTACCCGCATTACGTCATGCCGGAGGCCTTAATCCGGCATCCAGATGCGTTGACGTAATTCAAAACCCTGGATTCCGGCTTAAACCATGCCGGAATGACGGCCACTACGTAACAGCAGTAAATAAGCGGATTTTGCAGGCTACCGTCATGAGCGCGCGGCGTTTTTGCGCTGGTCGGCGGACAGGATTGATTTTCTCAGGCGGATGGATTTTGGGGTAACTTCCACCATTTCATCGTCGCGGATGAAGGTGATGGCTTTTTCAAGCGTCATGGGAAGCACGGGCGTGAGCATAACGTTGTCGTCCCGGCTTGCGGCGCGCATGTTGGTAAGTTTCTTTTCCTTGGTGGGATTGACGTTCAAATCGTTATCGCGGTTGTGCTCGCCGACTATCATGCCTTCGTAAACCGGTTCTCCCGGGGCAACGAACAGTATGCCGCGCGGCTCAAGATTAGACAGGGCATACGGGATAGCCATACCGGCACGATCCGACACAAGAGAGCCGGTGAGGCGGGAAACGTACTCGCCGCGATGCTCCTCGTATCCCATAAGGTAGGAACTCATTATCCCGGTGCCGCGGGTGTCCGTCAAAAACTCGTTACGGTAACCTATGAGGCAGCGCGACGGCACGCCGAACTCAAGCCTTACGCGTCCCGTGCCGTGGTTTACCATGTTTAACATTCTCCCTTTCCTGCGGGAGAGCTTGTCAGTAACAACACCCACAAAACTTTCTTCGCAATCTATAAAAAGATGTTCGATAGGCTCAAGCAAGGCGCCGTTTTGTCGCTTATATATGACCTGGGGCCTTCCCACGCTAAGCTCGAAATCCTCCCGCCGCATGGTTTCTATCAGTATCTCCATCTGGAATTCGCCGCGTCCCTTGACGACAAACTTGTCCGAATCCGCGGATTCCTCTATCCTGATTGCCACGTTCTTCAACGTTTCCTTGTAAAGCCGCTCGCGGATTTTAGCCGACTGCACGTATTTTCCTTCCTTGCCGCACAGGGGCGAGGTGTTTATGGTAAACATCATGGATAGCGTCGGCTCGTCCACCGTAATGCGCTCAAGCGCCTTGGGCGCGGCCTTTGTGCATATAGTGTCGCCGATCTTAACATCCTCTATGCCCGCAAGCACGGCTATCTCGCCGGCTTCGACAGACTCAACCGCCTGAACATTCACACCACTGTAAACCTGTAACTTGGTAATCTTCAGAGGAAGCGCAACGCCGTTGTCGCCGATGCAGACTAATTCCTCGTTGCAATGGGCGCTGCCGTTAAACACGCGCCCCACGGCAAGCCGGCCCACGTATTCCGAGTAATCAAGATCCGAAACCAGCATCTGGAACGGCTCGTCGGGGTCATACGACGGCGCCGGTATTTGGGACAGTATGGTTTCAAAAAGAATGCCTAAATCCTTGCCGCGCTCGGAGAGGTGCTTTTGAGCGACACCCTCCCTGCCGATGGCGTAAAGTATCGGGAAATTTATCTGTTCATCGGTGGCATCAAGATCCATGAACAGTTCGAAGACTTCGTTTAACACGTCTTTGGGGCGGGCATCCTTGCGGTCAATTTTATTTATTACGACGATTATCTTTAAACCCGCCTCGAGGGCTTTCTTCAGCACGAACCTCGTCTGCGGAAGCGGTCCCTCGGATGCGTCAACAAGCAATATCGCGCCGTCCACCATCTTGAGCGCGCGCTCCACCTCGCCGCCGAAATCCGCGTGCCCCGGAGTATCGAGTATATTTATCTTGGTGTCTTTCCAGGATACGGAACAGTTTTTGGCGGCGATCGTAATGCCGCGCTCGCGCTCGAGGTCCATGCTGTCCATAACGCGGTCGGACACGTCCTGGTTTGCGCGGAACGTGCCGCTCTGGCGAAGCATGAAATCCACAAGCGTGGTCTTGCCATGGTCAACGTGTGCTATGATGGCAATGTTGCGTATCTTTTCATTTTTCATATAATTATTTTTCCCTCTTGCAAATTCCGGGTTGAAAAGAGAAGGCCTGTTATACAAATAACAGGCCTTCTCTCGTAATATGTGTAAACATATCTGTCAGGTTAAACCGCATACCCACTCACCTTAATCCTCTCCCCGCAGGGGAGAGGAAACCGATAGCTTTTGTATCCTCTCCCCGTCGGGGAGAGGGTAGGGTGAGGGGGGCGTCTATGTTAAAATTTTAACCTGACACCTGTGATGTATGGCTTAAGTTTTACTTTTTCTTCTTTTTGCCGGCGGACTCTTTCAGTACGGCCTGGGCTGCGGCCAGGCGCGCTATGGGAACGCGGAACGGGGAGCAGGAAACGTAGTTCATGCCGATGTTATGGCAGAACTCCACCGATTTCGCCTCGCCGCCGTGTTCGCCGCAGATGCCGATTTTCAGGTCTTTCTTCGTCTTTCTGCCGCGCTCTATGCCGACTTTAATCAACTGGCCGACACCGTCCTGGTCAATGGTCTGGAAGGGGTCGTCGGCAAGGATGCCTTTGTCGAGATATGCGGGCAAAAATCCGCCTATGTCGTCGCGCGAGAAGCCGAAGCTCATCTGCGTAAGGTCATTGGTGCCGAACGAGAAGAACTCGGCCGTTTCGGCGATAACGTCCGCGGTAAGAGCCGCGCGCGGTATCTCGATCATCGTGCCGAACAGGTACGTGAATTTCTTCATTCCGTATTTCTTCAACACCTCGCCGTATATCCTGTCAACTATAACCTTCTGGTCGTCCAGCTCTTTTTTGGTGCAGATAACAGGAATCATTATCTCGGGCACAACTTTCTTGCCCGCTTTAACAAGCTCCGCGGCCGCTTCGAGAATTGCGCGAACCTGCATCTCGGTTACCTCGGGGTAAGTTACACCAAGGCGCACGCCGCGATGCCCCATCATCGGGTTTGACTCATGCAGCGCGTCGGCGCGCTTCTGGAACTCTTCAAGCGAAATGTTGAGGCTTTTCGCAAGCTCGGCCTGCTGTTTTCCGTCGCGCGGCACGAACTCGTGAAGCGGCGGATCAAGCAGGCGCACGGTAACCGGGAAGCCGTCCATGGCCTCGAGCGTTCCCTTTATGTCCGACTTGACGAACGGGAAAAGCTCGGCCAGGGCGCTGCGCCGCTCTTCCACCGTTTTTGAAATTATCATTTTGCGAAGGATAAACAAAGGCTGCTCGGAACCTTTGCCGTAGAACATATGCTCGGTCCTGAAAAGGCCGATGCCTTCGGCGCCGAACATGCGCGCTTTTTTCGCGTCCGCGGGCGTATCCGCATTGGTGCGGATTTTCATCCGGCGGATACCGTCGCATAGCTTGAGGAAGCTGAACAGGATGGCGTTCTCTTCGGAAGCGTCCATCATGGGCAGCTGGCCTTCGTACACAAGCCCTTTGGTGCCGTTAAGCGTTATCCACTCGCCCTCTTTAAGGGTTTTGCCGTTTACGGTAAGCGTTTTTGCGAAATAATCAACGTGCATCGCGCCGCAACCGACGATGCAGCATTTACCCCAACCGCGCGCGACAAGCGCCGCGTGCGAGGTCATACCGCCGCGGGCGGTAAGTATGGCCTGGGCGGCTCTCATGCCTTCAACGTCCTCGGGGTTTGTTTCTTCGCGCACAAGGATAACTTTTTTGCCTTCTTTTGCCCATTCAACCGCGGCAGCGGCGGAGAATACTATCATTCCGGATGCGCCGCCGGGGCCTGCGGGCAGGCCTTTTGCAAGAGGCTGGCGTGTTTTCTCTTCCCTGGGATCTATAACCGGGTGCAGCAGTTCGTCAAGCTGCGCCGGGGTTACGCGGGTTACCGCAACGTCGGCGGTGATAAACTTTTCTTTTACCATGTCGGCAGCCATGCGAACCGCGGCCGGGCCGTTACGTTTGCCTACACGGCACTGAAGCATGAACAGGCGCCCTTTCTCTATGGTAAATTCTATGTCCTGCATGTCTTTGTAATGTTTTTCAAGCCTTCTTTGTATATCGAAAAGCTGCTTGTAAATAGCCGGCATGGCTTTTTCCAGGCTTACCAGCTCTTTGTTATGATCGCTTTTCGAAGATTCGTTTATGGGAGCGGGCGTGCGGATGCCGGCCACGACGTCTTCGCCCTGGGCGTTGATGAGAAACTCGCCGTAAAACTTGTTTTCACCGTTGCCGGGATTGCGCGTGAACGCAACGCCGGTGGCGGAATCTTCGCCCATGTTGCCGAACACCATGGTCTGGACGTTGACGGCAGTTCCCCATTCCTCGGGGATGCGCTCTATCCTGCGGTACGACACGGCGCGCTTGCCCATCCATGAAGCGAATACCGCGCTGATACCGCCCCATAGCTGCTCCTCGGGGCTGTCCGGAAATGCCTTGCCTATAACTTCTTTTACCTTATTTTTGAACTGGGAACAAAGCTCTTTAAGGTCGGCCGCATCAAGCTCGGTATCGAGCGTAACGCCTTTTTTCTTCTTCATGGCCGCCATTAATTTTTCAAGCTGCTTGCGGATGCCGGCCTCGTCGTGTTCCGGCTCTATGCCGGCCGCTTTTTCCATGACAACGTCGGAATACATCATTATAAGACGGCGGTATGCGTCATAAACGAACCGCTCGTTGCCGGACTGCTCTATAAGCCCCGGTATTGTTTTTTCGGTCAGGCCGACATTTAGCACGGTTTCCATCATGCCCGGCATGGATTTGCGCGCGCCGGAACGCACCGACACAAGAAGCGGATTTTTAACATCGCCGAACTTTTTGCCCATAAGGACTTCTATTCTCTTCACTGACGCCGTAACCTGGCCTTTAAGTTCGGACGGGTACTTGCGTTTATTCTGGTAAAAATATGTGCATACATCCGTTGTAATTGTAAAACCCGGGGGTACGGGAAGCCTTAAATCCTTATGTCCCGCCATTTCCGCGAGATTCGCGCCCTTGCCTCCGAGGAGGTTCTTCATGCTCTCGTTACCGTCTGCTTTTCCGCCGCCAAAAAAATAAACATACTTCTTAGCCATCGTAAAAATCTCCTTTCGATTTATTTAAAAATTGAAAAACGCAGATTATACAACCTCTGCGTTTTCAACGCACTTTGTGTAAATATACCATATTTTAAGTAAAAATGGAACCTTATTTTCTATTGTGTCAAGCCAAAATAGAAATGTCCGGTTTCTAGTGTCATGTCCCCAACAGATCTTTACATTATATTGGGGACGGAGTTAGGTGATTAGGTATTCCTATTGTGTTGCGTCTCTGTGCCCTTTGGCGTGTGCCTCTTTAGCGTTTAGAAGTTGAAGGGCGCAATCCCCACGTATTACACCGTCATAACTATACGGCGATAAACGCCCCAATACAATGACACTGACACACATAGCGCTGAACTTATTCGACGGCGGTAAATTGAAATTAGTCCGATGATCGTCGAAAGCAACCCATATCTTTTTGTTGTAGGGCGTCTTCCCCGAACACGCCGCAGAAGACTTCCGTCGAAAGGCCGGTGCGCTCGGGGAGCGCGCCCTACAAAGTCTGTTTCCGTCTATTAAGTTCAGCGCAATGACATTGACACAGCATTGCAATTTAGGACGCCAAGGTGACACAACTTACCAATACCTAATCACCTAACTCCGTCCCCTATCTCGTTAACAGAATATTAATCTTTTCTTTATACGTAATTAATGGATACCGGGTATATTTGTAGTGAAGGAGGACTTATGGAATATGGGTATTTTGAAAAGGCCGTGAATTACCAGGCGCTGCAAGTTATTCCTGGAATATTTATGAGGATATTTCGCAGGCGGCCGCCAAAAAAAAGAAATTATGCGCGCCCGTTGTTTACCTCAGCAAAAAAGGGGCGCGCCTGCATTATAAACATATTGTAATGCGGCATGTTAAAACGTTTACCTCGCTTATAACGGCAGGCGCGTTTTGCTTTTCTTTTGTACTCTGCGAACCGTTGAAAGGCATTGAAATACTTGCCGGTAATCGCAGTGTTTCGCCCAGTCTTTCCCGCGTGATGGAAAAAACATATCTTCCCTCTCAATGGGGGCGAATTACCGGCGCAGGGTTATATGAAAGCGGCACTCTTGTAGTATGCATCCAGGATCTGCATTGCCACCCCGAGGTTCAGAATAATATTTCTCAACTATTGGGTTATTTTGACCGGCGGTACGGAATTTCGGCAATCTTTGCCGAGGGCGCTCCCAGGGGACGAGTTGACACGAAGTTGTTGTCTTCCCTGCCTGACAACACAATAACATCGGAAGTATTGGACGATATGCTAAATATAGGGCTGCTTGGCGGGGCGGAATACTACTCCGTCGTACGGGGAAAGAATACGCTTTTGGGGCTGGAGAAATGGGATACGTACACCGGTAACCTTTTGAGGATAAGGAAAATACTTTCCGATCAGCCGCTATACGAAGCTCCTATCCAAAAAATCCACGCACGGGTACGCCGGATTAAAGAAAAATATCTTTCAAAAAATATTGCGCGATTTGAAAAACGCGTAACAAAAAACAAAAATAGCCGCGCACAAACTTATTTTCGCGGGCTTGAACAGTTGAGCCTGGAAAGCGGGGTTTCGCTTAGATCATATCCCAACCTGGAAAAATACCTGCAATCACAACAATGTGGCGAAACAATAAACCATAACAAAGTTGCCGCGGAGCATGGGGAATATATCCGCGAATTAAGGAAGCTTATACCATTCAGTATTTACGGGAAACTGATGGCAAAAGCCAATGATGAATCCGGCAGGGACGACTACTACCGCGCGCTTTATGAAATATCCATGGCCTATGGTCCCCACATGCGTAAATACCCGAATCTCGACAGATTCCTGGAGTTTATAAGGCTTAACAACTCGATCAATCCGGTTTCCCTGGTTTATGAGGAACAGGCATTTACCAGGAGGATTCTTGAAAAACATGCCCGCACGCCGCTTGACGAAGAAATACTCTTTTTAGCAGAGATGGACGACTATATTGAAAAGTTCTATTCAATCCGGATGAATCCGGAAGAATATTCGGCATTCCGCCGGGGAAACACGGAATTCAAGGTTCTTCTAAATAAATATGACGGCGACGCCGGGATGAAAACGACGATTGAATTTTTGCAGGATGCCGAGGACACTCTTTTTGCATTTTATGAAACGAATACCGAAAGAAACGCTATTTTTTGTGAAACGATAAAATCCCACATTGACGTTCACGCGCCCGGCAGGCGCACTGACGGCCAGCCTTTGCTGACGACAGACGGGCTTGTTGATATGAACGTACTTGAGCGGTACGATAATATATACGCCATGGTAATTGGCGGCTTCCATTCAGGGACAACGAAACTTTTGGAAGATAACCGGATTTCATACATTACCGTAACGCCTTCCGTAACAACAGGGTACAACGAAAGCATATACAAACAATTACTCACCGGCAAACTTGATCCCGCTGCGCTGGTCAATTCGTCGCTCAGCCCCGTTCTTGTGGATGTCGGCATGCCACAGGAGACTATTGATTTGATTATAGCTTCATGGGCGAAGAAAGCGCTGGCGAGGCAACTTTCCATCGCGGTTATTGAGAACGACGTAGCAGCGTGGATGAAGTCGAATAACATGCCCGGCCGGTTTAGCATTGCAGGGACAGGCGATCCGAATATCTATTGCGCCGTAATTAATGAAAGAAAATATGAGTTGCGCCTGAATCACGGACATGGAAGAAAAGATAAAACATCGCCGGGCATGGTAAAGAACATACTTAAAGGGCTGATGGTTGTGGCGCCATTTTCGCCGGGATTATTTTTATTTGCTCCCATGCAGTCAATGATAAGCGCTGCAGCAATAACGCCGCAGGCCGTTCCTTCTTTTACGGTAAGCGACGTCTGCATTATGTCCGTTACCCTGGCTGCGATTTTCTATAAAGGCGTTAAATTGCTGGTTAACGGCCTGGCATTTGTCTCCGGAAAAACAAGAGACGAAACCTTAACTCTGTTTAAAGGAAAAAGAGCGGAAATTAACGTTGCCGGCAAGGCCAATGCCGGCAGGATATATACAAAGCTGCTGATCCTTTTGGGCGCCGCAGGCCTGGTAGCCGGCGCTTTTTTGGCCATGATTCCCCTTGCGCCGCCGCCTGCGCCGCTGGCCGTTACCGCTGTGCGCCTGGTTACCTATACCGTAAAACCGGGGGATAACCTGTGGAACATAGCAAAAGATTACCTCGGCACAAATAACAATACGGAAATTTATTACCATGTATACGATAAGATCGCTCACTGGAACCCGGGGCTTGCTTCACACCTGGATTTAATTCATCCCGGCGATAACATTATTGTTAACCGCATTCAGGAAACGGTTATGGTGCCTCAGCCGGGCTTTGCCGACACCTTGTTATCGTCAATTCAACATTCCATGGCTGACCAGTGGCTTGTTGCCGCCGCTATCGTTATTTTAATTTCGGGAGTTTCATTTCTGACATACAAAATCATTCATAAACATTCCCGCGCTGTAACTGAAAAGCCGCAAGAGAAACAGGATAATGCCGCGGCGCCGTATCCTGTTGATACCATGCTGCCGGCGGAAGCGTATAAAGCCACGGCCGAGGCCGTTAACGGCGAAATGCCGGATTTAATTGTCGTTGCCGCCGACAAAGAATATTTTGACAATGAGGCCGTAAAATCTCTTTTCCCCCATCTGCAAAACGTTCTCGCGGCCGTGCCGATGGAGATTATTGACTGTGAAGGAAAAGGAAACCTGCGTTCCGCGCTGGGCATCATGCGCTATATGCGATCGGAACGGCTTGCGGAACTGGCGCGGGCCGTGGGCAAGAAACCCGGTGATCTCCGCATAGCGGTTATAAATCTTGACGGCGCCGGCAAGGAGATCGCCGGCAAAGAGCTTCCGCTTATGATCGCGGGCGAAAAAGTCAATTCCATTGAGTGGGCGCTTGCAAACGGGATTCGCATGACACAGGATCTTAAGCGCTCGAATAGAGGCGGCGCGGCTGTTACGGATCCATGTGAAGTATATGTAGGCCCGGTAAGCCGGATGGGCGACATTACATGCCTTGGGCCTTCGGTGAGTTATGAACAAATGCTGGCGCAGGGTTTGACACTTATGATTAACGACGATAAAACCGGAAAAATACGCAAGCTATACCACAAGTTCGCCGGGGAACGGGTTAAGAACGTGCTGGAAAAAAATGCGATCGGAAGGCTTTTTCGGCTTTCAAACAAGAAAATCAAACAGTTGAACACCCTCACCGGCACGATGATAATCAGCTTTGACGACGAAAAAAAGAGTTCCGTTTTCATGCAGCTCGCGGAAGAAATTGCATCGTTCGCGGGTTCTCCGTACCGCAACAAAGCGCCTCCCGATACGGATCTTATAAAGCATTTTATGATCCCGCTAATCCTCGGTTACAATAATGAAGACACGTATTCATACCTGGCAAAACTGCGCGGAGAATTCCGCCTTGGCGACGACGAAGACTTCTATAAAGAATTTTACAAAAAACTATTTGACATTATTTCAAGTTACAGGGGCATGTTAAATTCAGTTTCCATAAGGGCATTCACGCCTTCCGAATCATTCTTTTCGACGGTAAAAGACATAGGCACCCTTGGCACAACGCTTGAGCGCATAGTTGAACTCTCGCGCGCGGAACCGGCCGGCGCTCCCGGCCTCGACAGCCCGCCCGTTTTATTTATTCAACTCGAAAAACCCGGCAGGAAAAGTGGCCTGCTCCGCGCCGTCTTTGATTTTCTTTACGACCCTATTACATTCTTATACGCCCTGACCCACAGGTCGCAACGGCAAAATATCGAAGAAAATGGAAACGGTCGCACGCCTTTGGAAGAGGCCGGTGACGCGCTTAATGAATGGCACGGCATCCTTACCGCAGGCACGAAACAGCCGGATATAACGACAGTTGACGCAATGTTGTCAAAAGCAAAGTATATCATGCGCCTGACCGCGCTTTCGCCAGACACATGCGGTTCCAACTGCAAAAAAACCGGTATGCTTTACAGGCAATTCGCGGAGCTTTCGCTCCAGACGCATAGCCGCATAGCATCCATTCTAAACAGCGGATGTCTTACTGGCCGGGAAATTGAATACATGAATGCTTACAAGGCCTGCTTTGAATGCATAAATGTGTATTCACTGGAATATTACCATGCGCTGGACTTCGCAATAAATATGGAGATAATGGCCGGTTATCGTTATCCATCGGATGACTGGTCCGAGCGGTCAAAAATAATGCCCCTGAACAGGAAAGTATTCGGGCTTGAAGAAGGATTCATGAATTCAAAAGCCATGTTCAGAAAGCAGGTTCTCAAGGTTATAGGAACCGGCAACCTTATCATGGATTCCCTGTACGCACCGGAAGATACGATGAGCGGTTTTAACGGATATATCAATTACCTTGAGAAAAGAGAAGGCGTTCGGCAACGGTTTGGCCTTGAGAAAGGTTCGGCCATACGAAGGGTTGCGGGACGTTTCGCCGGCATTATTATGATACTCAAACCGGTGCTTGAAATAGTCCCGGTAGTGATAGGATGGATGGTTTTAAACGGGCGCGGAATGCCGCCGGGCATGGTTCCGGTCTCTCTTTATGTATTGAAGATAATTCTTATACCTCTTGGCGCCGGCATATTGCTCTCCATAGTTCTGCATACGTTATTTATCAAGAGGGGCGAAACGAGCGCTTTTTACGATCAAAAAAAGAAAGAGGCGGAAGAGCGCCTGCTTCATTCGCCCGCGGTTAAGGAATCGCTGGAAATGTCCGTCAACAAGCTGGCATGGGATGAGAATGCAAAAGCGCCGGGGAAGGAAGAGAATGGCAAAGCGGCGCTTGATATAACAGGGTATTATTTCGGCCGCTGGGAAAAAATACTGGAAAAAAATACGCTGGACAGGAACGATATGGACATGATACGGCTTTACGCCGTTGATGTCATCAGGCTTACGCCGCTTACCGGGGAAGTGATGCGCGACAATCTATCGCGCTTTGCGGAAATATACGGAACGTTCATCTCCATGATGGAGACGACGGCTGACAAAATCCGGCAATTGGATGACGATAAAAGGGCGCGCATACGGCAGGAAATTATTTCTTTCGCGGAAATTTACAGTTATGCCGGCCATTATAATTCGGCTCTTGATTTGATTTATAACATTGCCAGCCTGTCCGGCTACCGGATACCGCCGCGGGGCATATACAGCATCCTGGAAGTGATGCAGATTAACCGTATTCTCAGGCTGCTATTCGGGATTAACGTAGGTTTATGGATTTCGGAGCGCTTTCTAAGAAGCAAAGTTGAAGAGATAGCGATGCTTGGCAATGCCATAATGCCAGGAATGTACGATGGCGAACAGTTGAAGGAAGATGAATTCGCCTACACCGTATCCAAACGCGCAGGCGAAAACTTTCCCCTGGGGATGGCCATGGAGTGGCCCAGGAGCAAAATGCTTCGCCGCCTGACGCCGATGATTCTGATGCTTCGCCCCATAATAGAAAATAATTATGACCCCGGGCGTTTTCTGGTTTCCTTTCTTACGGGCATAGGCATTTCCATAGGGCTGCAATGGTTTGCGCTTTTCGTCAGTTTTTATGACAATTTGTTCGGCAAAGAACTAAGAAGGACCAAGGCCGCAATCGCGGAACTTGAGTCAATTTCCGGCACTTCACCAGGCGATACGGCGCTGCCGGCGCGCGAGCAGGCGCTGTGCAGGGAATATGAATCCTCTGTCTGCGCCATGGGCGGCGAAATGCCGGACCGCGTACTGGTTATCGTATCCGTGAACGATAAAACATTTTTTCAGCAGCTCATAGCCGCGAACCCCTTGTTATCGGCAGTACCGTTGGACATAATGGATAACGACAACTTCGGGGAATATGTAACGTTGGAGCGGGCATTGTCAAAACAATATGGGAAGGACAAAAGAATAGCCGTAATAAATGCCGTCGGATCAGGCAGGGCGTGCGCGGCCTGCCTGCCGCTGAAAGCAAAAGGACAGAATATTACCGGGCTGGACATGGCTATAATGAACGGTATAAAGGGAACGCAATCGCTGAAGGCCGACGGCAGGGGCGGGATAGTCCACGTTGATGCCTCAGAACTTTATATAGGCCCGGTAAAACTGACGGGGGATATTACACGAATAGGCGCTTACGTGAGCTACCGGCAAATGATTGAGGACGGCTTAACACTTATGTTGTTAACGCACGACGATAGAAACACTGTACGCAAGCTGATGTACCGTTTCGACCATAAAAACGTGATCAATATGCTTTCCAAAAAAGCGCTGGGCGGTATGTACAATCTCAAAAACAAGGAAATGCGGCAAATCGTGGCACATACCGGCATTATGATTATCAGCATTGACGGGCAGGATAAATACGACGCACTGCTTGACTTATTCGATAAGGTGCGGCGGCGCATCAGTACGCCGTACCGCAACGGACCGCCCCCCAAATTCGATGTTGTTGCGCACCTGGAAGTGCCTCTTGTAATGTTGTCGAATAAGGAAGACCCGCTGGCCTTTTGCGTGAAACTGAAAGACAGCTTCGGCGCCGGGAACATCGAGGACTATTACGAAGATTTTTACTGGCAATTATTCCGCTTTTATGAAAAAGAATTAACCAACGGCCTTGCCGGTACGCCCTTAAGCGCCTTTTGCACTTTTGACTCCATCCTGTTATCTCTCGACAAACCGTTGTCCACAGAGCAGAAGAACCTCCTGAAATATATAGGGGACGGAGTTAGGTGATTAGGTATTCCTATCGTGCTTCCGCGACTCTTTAGCACTTAGAAGTTGAAAGGCGCAATTTCCGTATTGCACCGTCATAACAATACAGCAATAGCCGGAGCGTTCAGGTGATACATCCCCTATCGCTATCTTAACTCCACCCTGCTTATTTAGCTATTTATCCTACGTCCCCTAAATCCGTCCCTAAATCCCCTAATTCTATTTCATTATTACGATTTTGCCGGAGGAAACTTTGGGGCCGTTGCGGATTATGTAGAAATATACGCCGGATGAGAGATCGGCGGGGATGAAGCTGTATGATGCGCCTTCGGTTTCAGACTCGTGGACGAGATTTCCCTCTATTGAATAAATCTCCACTTTTGAGTGCGCAGCCAAATTGGCAATGGTTATGGCCGAATCCCTGCCGCCGACGAACGGGACGGGGTAGGCGAAATCACGATCCGGTATCTTGAGGCTGACTTTAAGGTTTATGCTGACGGGCGCGGAACGTCCGGAGTAATTGCCGGACGTATCGTACGCCTCGACGCAATAGGCATAATCGCCGCCTGTTTGAAGGCCCGCGTCCGTACAGCCGGCGCCGGACGGCGTTGCAATCAGGCCATCGTTGCGGTAAACACGGTAGCCGGCCACGGAAACGTTATCGCTTGAGCTTTCCCACGAAAGCATCACCTCGGTCGGCGACAAGGGAGTTATTGCCACGTTCTCCGGAACGGTGGGCGGAAGACTATCAGTCGCAGTTGATGCGCCGGCAGCCAGGGTAAAAACCGATATTGATATTGACGAACCCGATATATTGCCCGCCGCATCGTAGGCTATTATATAATATGTATACGTGGTCCCCGGATCAAGGCCGGTGTCCTGGAATGAAACCTGGGTGGTTGATGCGATAAACACGCCCTGGCGGTAAACGCCGTAGCCGCTTACCGCGCCGATATCGTAGGACGGCGACCAGGCGATGTTTACCTGCACTGACGAAACTGACACACCCTCCGGCGCCGCAGGCGCGGTGGGCGCTAAAATGTCCAGTATGGTTACGGCCACGCCGCTCGATATTGTTACGTTGCCGCTTAAATCCCACGCAGATACCGTAACGGTATGCGTGCCGGGGCTGACTAGCGTAGTATCCCATAATGTCGTATAAGGCGCGCTTGAATCCGTTGCGTTAAAGCCGACGCCGTCGCAGCGGAACCTGACACCGATTACGCGCTGGTTGTCGGAAGCGTTTGCGGACAGCAGTATCTGGCCTGAGACTACGGCACCGGGCTGCAACCCCTCAACCGATGCAACCGGCGCGACAACATCCGGCACCGCGTAGACACCCTTGCGCGTCATGTCTCCCCATTTCATGGGCCACTGCATATTAAGCCGCTGGTACGCCCCGCCCAGGCGCCACAGGTCAACCGTCGTGGCATAGCTTAGCGCCATCTCCACGAAACCATCGTTATCAAAATCCCATATTGCGGGAGAAACAGCCGATGCCACGGGTGTAATTTTAGGCCATCCGTCAAGCGGCGTGCCGTCGCCATGCCAGGCGTATACGGCGGGCGCAGTGGCATTATTGGACATGGAAACGATTTCCATATCATTATCACCGTCAATGTCAGTGGCCAGCGGGGGCGCCCATCCGGCGCAATAGCTTCCCGTTGAAACGCTTACCGGCCAGCCGCCTGCAAGCGTCCTGTTATGATGAAAGGCATATATCTTGTTTGAGCCTGAATTTACCAGGATCTCCAGGTCGTTGTCGCCATCTATGTCGGCAAGCGAGGGCGCGGAAATCCCCGCTGGAAGCACCCACACGGCCGGCCAACCGGAAAACAGGCTGCCGGATGCGTTCCATACATACAACAGGCCGCCTGAACCGCTGCTTGCTGCGCCTACTATTTCCATGTTAGAGTCGTTGTCGAGATCCCCGGCAACGACATGCGGCACGTATGCTGTGGCCAGGGTAATAGGCCAGCCTGAAACCGTTGTGCCGTCATGATGAAAAGCGTGTACATTGCTGTTCGGATAGTTTACTATTCCCACAATTATTTCAAGATCGCCGTCGCCATCAAGATCGCATGTAACCGCATGGCTGGCATGTTGGCCGGCCAAAGCGGTTGTCCCCACCGTAAATGTTTTCGGCCAGCCGGGCTGGACGGAACCGTCATAGCGGTAGATAAATATTTTTGCTTCTTTTCCGTACGAATCATACGCACTGGGAAATATCATTTCCTGGAAGCCGTCATTGTCAATGTCCGCGACGGTAGGCGTGGCACTGGTAAACCCGTGTGATGAAATGTAAACTTTAGGCCAGCCCGGCATATAGGCGCCGTTCGTGTCAAACACGTGGAACTTCGTAGTGCAGGTAGGATAATCCCACGTATGTCCCGAAACAACTATCTGCCGGGCGCCTGAACCGGTTAAATTAGCGAAAGCGGGCGCGCCCAGCATACTTCCGTTTAAGTCGAAACGCGGCCAGCCTACCATTTCCGCTCCGTTGTGATGCAAAACGTGCAGGTCGTTGGTGTAGCTCGGGCCGCCAAGCCCGCGCCACATTACAAATGCCATTTCCTGGTCGTTATCGCCGTCCAGGTCGCCGGTAACTATGCTCTCGGGCGCGTATATTCCCGAAAACGTGCGCGGCCAACCGCTGGCCACACTTTTCTGTACGTAAATAATCTTTTCAGAAACGGCCGTATTGCCCGCCAAATCCGTTACTTCGAGCCGCAGTGTATAGAAGTTATTGTCGCCGACTGAAGAAATGTCCCACGTGGCAAGCGTGCCGTTTGTTACGGCGCTTAAACCTGTTTCGATGGTCGTCCATGCAGCGGGATAATACTGCGCGCCGTATTTTAGCGTATAGGACGCGAAATTCACACAATATGCCGTGCCGGTAACGACAACGTTCGTTGAAATTGCCTGCTCCATTGCGGGATAAGTTATTTCCGCCTGCGGCACGGCGGTCATTTGAAGGGCGCGCAAAACGTTGACCCTGCCTGAGCCTATGTATTTATCGGAATTCACCCTGTCCGTGGTTGAGTAGACGGCGCGCATGATCTCTTCGTTGGTAAATGCGGGATTGTTGGCTTTTATAAGCGCTGCTACGCCGGAAACAAATGCCGTCGAAAGACTGGTGCCGCTTGAAGTGCTGTACCCGTCGTTAAAAGCCGTGGAAGTTATGCCAGATCCCGGCGCCGCAACTTTCACCCACGTGCCGTAGTCGGATTCATGCGGGTAAGGATCCGGCGCCCCCCATATCGAACGCTGGTCGGACGGGTCGGTTGCAGCGACGCCTATAACCTTTGAATACCCCGCCGGGTACGAGGGCGGGTAGCATTCGCCGCGATTACCCGCGCCCGCCACTATAACACAACCGCGGCTGTACGCGTAATCAACGGCGCTTCGCAATTCCGTCGAAGATGTGGACGTCCAGTTCGGATCTATAATGGAGAAATTTATAACGTCGGCGCCATTATCCGCCGCGTAACGCATAGCTTTCGCGCACCAGCTTGTAAGGATATAAGCGCCGCCGCTGGTGCTTTCGGCAACGCCCACCCTTAGCGCCATGATCTTGCTTGTGTAAGACGTGCCGCAAACCCCGGCCGCATTATTGCCCACGGCCGCGGCCACGCCGGCGACAATCGTCCCGTGGCCGTAAAAATCCATCGGGTCGTAATCTTCCCAATCGCAGTCCTCGCCCACCGCAAACGCGCCGGTAGATGGCGCATAATAGAAATCAACAAAATCCCAGCCGCGAAAATCGTCAGCGTAGCCGTTGCCGTCATCATCCAAACCGTTGCCGGCTATTTCACCGGGATTTGTCCAGATGTTCGCCGCAAGATCCGGATGGTTCCAGTCCACGCCGGTATCAATCACGGCGATCACTGCCCCGCTGCCGGTGGATATATCCCAGCCGTCGGGCGAATCCATTACGGGATGCGCCCACTGGCCGGCATAAAGCGTATCGTTCGGGATGGCGGCAACCTCAAGAAGGTAATCCGGCTGCGCGTATTCAACGTTGGGGTCTGTCATGTACTCGCGGGCAAGCGCCTCCATGTCGGCGCCCTGCGAGTCGAAAGACAGTATGTCAATACGCTCGCGCATGGCCGGCGATACCCTTGCAGGCGCGCCGTGCCGGCGGCTCCCGGCGCCGGTGCGATAATCATACAACGGCCGTTCTTTTTTCAGTCCGTGGCGTTTGCCTATCTCCTCAATCCGTTTGCTTACAGGCGCGGCCGTGCTGCCGGTTATGGAAAATGATGCCACATCCTTATACCTGACAATCAGCCTGCCCGGGTGATACCGTTTAAACCCGTCTTGCCCGGCGGCAAAAGAACTTACAGCGGCAGCGGCGATAATTATAACGGAACAGATAAAAGCTGGCATTTTCATTATAAAATTCCTTTTTGCCGTAAACTAAAAATGCATTATTACAGACATGCGGTGCGTTTGAAACGTCAGGCCGAACGGGACGAAAGCGTAGTCAATATCCGTCGAAAAAATCCGGACATTGATCCCGCAGCTTGCGCCGTTCATAAGGTCAACGGAAGAGAATGTGCCATTGTACTTATAGCCCGCGCGGAACGCCATGGCCGGCCATGGCCTGTATTCCGCGCCCGCGCCAACCCATAAAGCCTGGTCGTTTATTCCATAGACAGTATCGCAGGCAACAAGAAGGTTTTGCGGCTTCCACTTGTGCGAAATTCCGGCGCGCGCGGTTAGAGGCAGCGGAGCGGATTCAGAAATAAAAGCTGATTCGTAACCAAGATTTTGCAGCACAAATCCAAGCCGCGTGCTTCTGCCGGCGCGGTAAAGAATGCCCGCATCCAACGCGCCGCCCCAGGCCATTTTATCGTCAATGCACTGGCCTATCGCCTTCAGCGTAAGGCCTGCGGCCAGCCGGGAACGCAAAAATCCGCCGAACGACAGCGCCGGCGCCGCATCCCATACGGGAACCGAGCGACCCGCGTAACCGCTGTTGGGGTTGCGCGCCTCAATGCCTTCAACCCACATGTAAGTAGCCGAAAAACCGGCCGTACCGCCCGGCACGGGCTTGCAAAGGCCTATAAACTCGTGATGAACGGATTGGATGTGTTCCAGATGGCTTGCAATGATTTGAGTTTCATTTTTTACCAGCGCAAGCCCGGCAGGGTTCCAATAAATGGCGGTAACATCGTCGGCAACCGCGCTGAAAGCCTCGCCCATGGCAACCGCGCGCGCGCCGGCGCCCATTTTCAGAAAACCTGCACCCGTAGCCTTCAATGCGCCGTCGGCAGGCACGCAGGCCAAGCCGGCAAAAATGGATACAATGGATACAAAAACTGCAAAGATTTTACAGGCCTGATCGTTCGGTGAACGCCCCCTACAAAAGTAAAAATTGCGTAACATCATATAATTAGCCTTCCATTAGCCCCAATGCCGTTTAGTTAAAGCTTTTGCTCTAAAAAATACGATTCATTTTTTTAGCTCGCGTTCCTTATCCCCGCCGGGGAGAAGGCCAGGATGAGGGGGAAATCGTCGGAATATTGAACAACCCCTCACCTTAATCCTCTCCCCGAAGGGTAGAGGAAACTGATTTGGTGAAGATAAAAACCTTAACTTCATTAGCCCGAGATGAGGACGCCGCGGAAATTTTTCACTGAAATTTTGCCTGCACGTTTTACTTTCTCTTCCAACGTTTTGCCGTCTATCATCGGCGGCAGGCCGTTGCACAGTTCAAGGATGGCGAAGGAAATAAATTCGTCTCTGGCGCGGGCTTTATCTTTAGACAGGGCAAACAGGTTAGCGCCCTCTAATGCAACCAGGTTAAGCCATATTTCCACATCTTCCGCGGTCGGGGCGTTTAGCCGCCCGTGCGCGCGCTCGGCATAAGGGTTATGATTGCCGGCAAATACTTTTTCGGCAAGCCCGCTGTCGCCCAGGTTCGCTTTCGCGGCAAGAGTTTTTATGGCTTCCCTGTCCAGAAGCTCACCCAGGCTTAACGATAATATTAAAAACGCGAGGCCTTCTTTGGTAGTTACATCCTTTGCGATTATTTCAGCTTCCGTTGACGCGCCTGGAAGCGAACCCATCCTCGTCGAAAGCGCGCCGATAAGCCGGTTTATTTCATTTTTTTCGCGCTGCGGTTCCATGATCTTTAAATAATTCGCCCAGTATGCCATCATCTTCAATTCCTGTTCAGCGCTCCATTTTGTTGCGTGTTGACTAATGCCGTCTATATAATCCTTCCCGAATTTTGACTTCCACCGCCTCCATAATTCTCTGTCTTTAGCTTTGAATACCGCCTCAACGAACATCAGTTTGTATAATCGCTGCTCGTCATCCCGGTATTCATTCATCTCTTTATACATATTATCCAGCAGCATGGCCTTGTCGCTTTCATTTAGCAGGCGCAATGCGCCGGAAAGTATGCCCAGCCTCTGCTCCAGGTTCAATTCCAGCTTAAGATACGGCTTGCCGTTAGTGTAAACAATGTCCCGGCTTCTTGCGAGAAGCCCGTTTTCAAGAGCTTCCTGCCTCCGTGCGGAAATCTTCTCTGATTTAACGTCCACGCCGCTGTTTGCGGCAAGCACGGTAACCGCAAGCCCCTGCACCACGCCTTTTATACGCGCTACGTAGGCCTTCGCCACATTTATATCCGTCGCCTCTTCTATTTCCTTGAGCGATTCGCCTATCATGTACTCGTTTTCCATGCCCATTTCACGGGCTATCTTGCGGATATTTTCGGCCACCTTGAGGGCATTGAACTTGTCGCCGGCAAGATTTATGGCGTCATCGGCCGAATCAATAAGCGCGATGGCGGCAGGCGTCCAGCCGTCCTCATGCCGGGCGAACAGCCTGCGCTGCAAGGCGCTTCGCGCCGCCTCATTCATTACGGCTGCGGCCGCGCGCCCTGCGCTTCTTCCCTCGCGGAAAAGGCCGTCAACGGTTGTAACCCTGCTTATGCCAATCCCGCGCGAAACTGCGCTTAGAAGGCCGATAATGCTGAATTTTTCAGAATCGAATGACGGCACGGCCTCCACGTCGCCGTTTTCAGCGACGCTGCCCATCTCGAATACAACGGTTTCCGCGCCGCTTATCGAAGCCACACCGGCTATGTGTTTTAGCGCCGCCTCGGCCAGGACATCGCTTAAACCGGCCTCTTTAAGAGAGGCTCTCACCCTTGAGGTGTCAATACTCACCGAGGCGCCGCTATCTTTAATCTTCTTAATTTCATTTTTGGCCGCGATTTCGATTGAGTCAAGGTTCGCCCCATTATTGAGTTTGTTTTCAAGGCCAAGCTCAACATAAGCCTCGAAACCGGTAAAGCTTTTTATGCGCCGGATGACGGCATCATCCATATTGCAGACAATCATTATTTTTGATTCAGGCGATATTTGTCCTTTCTTTACGCCTGCCTTTATATCGCTTTCAAGCCGGTCAAGAAGGGCGATGGCCTGCTCGCTGCCAAGTTGCCTTATGTCCACGTGCAGCCCGGGCGCGATATTTTTTATAAACCATATAATATTATCCGCCGCCGCATCGTTCGCCGGCTGACAGGCGCCAAAATAAGGCATGAACTGTTTGCCTTCAACGCTTTTGGCTATATCGCTTACATGAAGCAGTCCAGCTATCTGGATGAACGTTAACTGCGCGGCGGTTAAATTATCGGGGCCGTAATTTTGAACGTACTGGGCTGCGTAGGCGCCGGCTTTTTCAGCGATCTCAGGCCTATCATCCGCTGCTTTTCGCAGGCCATCGGCGTATTTGGCGTATAATATGCGCACAACGCCGCTGATGACTTCATTTGCAAATTTTTCACGTTCGGTTTTGCTGCCTCTTCGCTCGGCATCGTTTAGAAATTCTCTTATTTTTTCCCTGGCCGCGGCAAGTTCCAGCTTATCATTGTCGTCGTTAATCCTGGAATCGAATATCCTGTTTAGCGTATCGCCGCCGTCAATTTCATTTAATTTCAGGACGCGGTCAATTATTGAAATCCAATCAATGCCGCCCACAAGGCCGACGTGAGGGTACTGCGCGGGGTCAATCTTCTGCTGCCCGTGTGAAACGGCAAGCCCGGCGACGAAGCGGTTAACCTCGCCGGTTTTGCGCATACGCGCCGCGACTTCCCTGATATTTCCGACGGAAAGCACGGATTTAAGCGTCAGTACTGCGTTTGTGCGCACGCCGCCCCAGCTATTGTTTTTCCGGCGTTCAAGCTCGAACTGCCCCAGCATTCTTATATTGGATTCGCGCTGCGCGCCAACCTCGGCATAGTGGTTATCATCATTCATCGCGGCAAGAGAGGCCGGCACGATTTTAGAATATCCGTCATCGCCGGATGTTTCAATTGCCTGCCCGGCGGCCGCATCATCCATATGGATTACCCCAACCTCTCCGCCGAATCCGAGGCTGCTGAACGCGCCCTGTTCGAATGCGCCTTTTTCCACTTTCTCGCGCACAATAGAGGCGGCCACGCCGGCAAGAAGGCCGCTATCCCGGCCGGCTCCGGCTTCATCGTAATAGTAAACCAGCAACCCCGTCCGTTTTCCTTCCGTCAAGATTTTGTAGTAAAGTTTTACAGTGGTATTATCATTTATATTAAGAACGTTTGCCCCGCCCTCGAATGCTTTTAATTCCGCGACACCGGATTTTTCAGTATCAACGGCATTTCCGTCCTCATCCATCATGTCATGCGTAACCGGTGAAATCACTACCGGTTTCATCATGTTCGCGGAACTTGCGCCTGCCAATTTCACAGCCCTGTTTTCCAGCCGGGATTGATTTTCGCTTTCCCTCGGCGCTATCGCTATAATATCTACTTTACCCGCCAGTGTATCCGCGGCATTTGCCTCGATTGCCGTCAATTCGTTCGTTCCTTTCATGGCAACCGCAACGGGATTTGCGGCAACAAAAACCGCGCCGCCGAGGCCGGCCGCTTTTTCTGCCGATAAGCCGCCACGGTACTCATTTAAGGAATCTTTCTCAAGCTGATAAGCTGTTTCCGTAACCTGGCTGAAAGTAAGGCTGCCTTGTAATATTCTGGCAAGCATACCTATTACATCCTCACGGAAAAGCTTCATGCCAGCTTTAAGGCGAAGCGTTTCTATAAGTAAAAATCCATATCTACAGGGAGCAAGCTCCTTGCCAGACTTTTCTTTGATAATCTGGGCTTTGTAACGTTGCACCAGAACTTTAAACCGCGTATCGCCGTCATATAATCCATTTATCCTCTCTAGAGCAAATATGGCAAAATCTTCCGCAACGCCATCATTAACAAATGGAACTTCCGCAGAATCGCCCTTTGAGCCGGCTAAATCTTCCAGAACGCTATGTCCGATCTCGTGGAAAATAGAAGAAAGCACCTGGCCAAAACCGGCAACGGCCAAGTTCATCACAATAATTGAACCGCGGCCCCAATCCGTTTGAGACCGAATGTTGGCGCCGCCGACATTGTCTTGCGAATATTCCCTGCGGATGGTTTCTTTTTCCTTTTCAGACAATTTGGTTCCGGTGACTAATTCCTTCTTTTCAATAAGGATATTTGCAAATTCCTCATTACTATTCGCCAAATGAAATTCGGCTTTTATTTCGCCGCTAACCCCGAAATATTTCTCTTTGGGTCCGTTTTCAGCGGCCATAAAATCTATAAGGTTCATATATTCGCCCGACATGGCCTTCCATATCCTGGCTTCAAACATGACAATGTTATAAAGCGTTTTACGTTCTGCCGGCGAGAAAACCCTTGGATTGTCTATATTTCCATTCAATAATTCTGCATGAATATGCTCAATTTTGTCCGTCCCGAAATGCCTGCCCAACGAATCTTTTAAATTCTTTTCCGCTTTAGCGTCCCTGCCAATAATAGTATTAAACAGGCTACCGGCCAACTGAATTTCCAGGGGATATGACACACTGTCGTATCTCGGAAATGGCTCCTGCCTAATCAATTGGTGCAACAATTCTTCTTCACGGCTGAGGATTTCTTTCTTTACACGGCTGCTTACCACCACGCCTATGCCGGATGCATAGAGCGAAAATTTTCCGGTAATATTCTGTACAATTTTATTTGGCACATCCGATGTTGTTGCAAGCACGGCAACGATCATAGCCATTGCCAGGCCGCCTGCCATGGCAAGTGCCAGCGGCACGCCGAGGGCGACGAATCCGAGGGCGGCCAGGCCGCCGACTAGCGCGGGCACGCCTTGCGCCAGGGCGAAGGCGGCGAACTCGCTTTTAACGCCGGCGAGATGCAGCTTCTCGTGCCGGAGGCCGCCGAGGGCGTAGAGCACGAAATTCTGGATAATTAAAGGAAGCTTCAGGAAATTTGCGTTTGTTTTGATTTGGTTGTTTGCGGGGTCTGCTTCGAACAGATACTTCGCGCCTTCCACGGGAACGAGCTTTATGCCGCCGGCTGTTCTTCCCAGCGCAGGCCCGGCGCGCGGGCTGACGTTTTCCACAATAAGCGCACTAAGCCACACAAGGCCGGCGAACGCGCCCGCGGCCCCGGCCATGGCGCCCACAACCGCAGCAGTATCCACCTGGTGTCCGGTTAAATAATTCACCGCAACCGCCGCCAAAGCCGCAACCGCCACGATAAGGCCAGCCGCACGTCCGGCCTCAACGGATTTGATGTGTTGTGCCTGCGGTTGCACAAAAGTGAGATAACCGTTTACAAGCTTGATTTTACCGTCAATAATACCAGACTGAATGCCTTTGTATCCCCATACACCTCTCGGATTGGGATCGCCAATCAATCCCATAGTAAAATTATTTCCATCGCGTTTGGCTATTTCATCAAGCCTGGCCATGGCAATCAGCTGTTCAGCGGTTAATTGTACCTGTGCCTGCTGTGGCGGCGCTGTTTTAGGTTGCGCAGCCAAAGTACCTTCCGAATATCCAATGTTTACTCCTTTGGCATAATCTTGATTGGTTATAATTACCTCTTGGGAAAAATGGTCAACTCTTATTCTCAAACCATATAATTCTAATTCGCCGCGCCAGGATTTATCACCAAGAATTTCGCCAGCCTCATTTGAATAAACAATTTCAAAATAACCTTCCTTAGCATTTTTAACTTGAAAATGTACAGATTTGCCTGATTGATTATAGAATGAATAAATAGTGCCGCTGTAATTATCTGTAAAACGCACTTTGGGGCCAACATACTGATATTCAGATTGCGCGTTACGCCGCACATCTACTGCAGGGTAATGAATTTTTGCCGTCCCATTATTCACAGTTAGAGTATAAGTGCCATCGTTATTTTTATTGATGGTATAAACCACTCTCTCGTTATCATAGCGAAAGCTTGCAGAATCTTTAGTATCCCAACCAACTATTCTTTGTGGCTTGTTGTTATGTATTTTTGCAAATAATGCTCCGTCTCGCTCAAAAACTTCTATCGGACCGAATGTATTGAAAAATCTATTTTCCCATTGTTGGGCGTTTTCCAAAGGCAACTGTGGAAACAGTTCACGACTGAGCACAAGAGTCTGCGCTCTGACAATAAAAAAATGTGGCGCATTCATCGTTACAGCCGCACCAGACGGTAATGATGCGAACGACACATCCTTTATACCCTCTTGATTTTTGCCGGAACCAAAATTTCCAAAGTTGCTTATAATGCTTGAAACCATAAGCATTGCGCCAATTGCCATAGCCGAGAAAATATCGTTCGGCGTAATCAAGGCGCTGAAGGCCTGGGCGGCGTAAATCGCATCCGGCGAAGGGGATGCGTGCGCGTATAAGGC
>MGVF01000123.1 GCA_001800355.1 Elusimicrobia bacterium RIFOXYA2_FULL_50_26 | reverse complement strand
TGATTCCTTCGCCGAAGGATATGAGGTTGGTTATGTTGCCGTAGGCGGCCTCAAGCTGGTCGTGCAGTTGCTTCATTTTAAGAAGCATTTTTATGCGCGTAAGCACTTCCTCGTGGTCGAACGGCTTGTTGATGTAGTCGTCCGCGCCGACCTTGATGCCCCTGATACGGTCGTCCTTTGACGACAGGCTTGTGATGAATATTACCGGGATGTTCCTGTAACTTTCCGTTTCCTTGATAAACCGGCAGGCCTCGAAACCGTCAACCGCCGGCATACGCACATCGAGTATTGCAAGATCAACCCTGGTTTTCTTTATGATTTCAAGGGCAACCATGCCGTTCTCGGCTTTTGCCACGTCGTAACCGTTCATCCCGAGCAGTATTTCAAGAAGCTCAAGATTCTCAGGTTCGTCATCCGCGCAAAGAATCACCGGCCGCGCCGCATTCATAACCCCAATTCTAACCCATTCCCCCCCACATTTCAAGGAAAATATAGGGTACGGTCTTAAATAATTAAGTATTGGCGGATTATATCTATAACATGAAACAGTAAATGTTCTAAAGTTAATTATGAGTCTGTTGCCGAAGTCCGTTTCCGCCCTTTTTCGTCATTGCCCGACTCGATCGGGCAATCCAGTGTCGTCGGTAAAATTTTCTAGATACTCCGGTCGAGCCGGAGTATGACAGGAAAACGGACTTCGGCAACAGGCTCATATTTAAGACCGTCTCCTGATTTATGAACTGTATAGTTGATTTTCATATTCATTCTTGTTATTCGCGCGCTACGAGTAGGGTGCTTGTGCCGGAATATATCGGCTACTGGGCGTGCGTCAAGGGGGTTACGATCGTCGGTACGGGCGATTGTACTCATCCTCGATGGCTCGGCGAATTGAGGGAAAAGCTGGAAGATGCCGGTAACGGTCTTTACCGGTTAAAGAAAAAATATGCGCTTTCCGGCTCAGGATTTCCTTTGCCGTCCGGGCGGCGGGAAGCATATTTTATCCTGACGGGTGAGATAAGCAGTATATACAAAAAAAACGGTAAGGTGCGTCGTGTGCATAACTTGTGCGTGTTGCCGGATTTCAGCGCCGCGAAAAAACTGCAAAAGGCGCTGGCGGCGCGGGGAAACATCGAGTCGGACGGCCGGCCAATCCTTGGCGTTGACGCAAAAGATATTCTCGATATCGTGCTTAATAGCGCCGATGGCGCGTATCTTATCCCTGCGCACATATGGACTCCCTGGTTTTCGGTTCTAGGCGATAAAGGCGGGTTTGACAGCCTTGAGGAATGTTTCGGCGATTTGACAAAACACATATTTGCCGTCGAGACCGGCCTGTCGAGCGATCCTCCCATGAACCGCCGGTGCAGCTTTCTCGACAACGTGCGCCTGGTGTCGAACTCCGACGCTCATTCGCCGGCGAATATCGGCCGCGAGGCGAACATTTTTACGGTGGAGCCGGGCTATGCGTCAATTTACCGGGCGCTGAGGAGCGGCCGCGGTTTCCCTGCAACCATAGAATGTTTTCCGCAGCAGGGAAAATACTATTTCGACGGCCACAGGAACTGCAACGTATGTTTCAGCCCGCGGGAAACTGTCAGGCACAAGGGTATTTGCCCGGTGTGTCACAAACCCCTGACTATAGGTGTCGCGCACCGTGTGGCGGAATTGTCAGACCGCCCGGGCGCGCATCTCCCCGGAAACGGGAAAGATAATCCCGGAATTTGCAATAGGCGCGAGAACCGAGGCGAACAAGGCGGAGGCTTTGACGATGAAAAAAGCGAAAGCGTAGCGTTGACTACGGTTGAGCTTTTTTCGGAAGAAAAAGTCCCGCATTGGACGATGAATTCCGCGTCCTATAGCAAAATCAGGGATTATTATTCGACGGTACCGCTGCCCGAGCTTATCTCCGGGATTACCGGCACCGCTCCTTCGTCCCAAAAAACCCAACACCTTTATTTCGAGGCAATAGAAAAAATCGGCCCCGAGCTTTACACCCTGTTGTTCTCGCCCCCTGATGAAATAAAAAAAGCCGCCGGCGAACAGCTTTCCGAAGCCATAAGCCGGCTGCGCAAAGGCAAGGTGTATGTAAAACCCGGCTACGACGGCGTCTTCGGAAAAGTTACCGTATCCAGGTAAACAGCAATTTTCTACATGCTGCCCTTGTAATTCTCCAAAAAGTATGATATATTTATACTTGCCGGAGCAAATATATGAAAAATGATATGCCAACCTATATTGATTACCTTTACCTTATAAACTCATTGGGGGGGTATTCCTATCCTAAGGCACGCCTTACCAGAATGATAAAAACGGGAGAAATTACAAAAGTTAAGCGTGGTTTATACGTGTCGCCATCCAGCACAGCCTTTTCACTGAAAACCCTTGCCAATAAAATATATGGGCCATCCTATATTTCCTTCGAATATGCGCTTTCATGGTATGGGCTTATTCCAGAACGAGTGCATACAATTACTTCGGCGAGCATGGGTAAAAATAAAACCAGGATTTTTTCTACGCCGTTAGGAGCGTTTTCATATCAGAGCATCATGGCCGGCGTATACCCATATGGCATCTCTAGAATGGATGAGGATGGAAGTCCTTTTCTAGTTGCCACCAAAGAAAAAGCCATCTGTGATTTATTATCCAAAAGAGGCGGGTTAACAAGCATAAAGGAACTTAAAACGGTGATCTATGAAGATCTGCGTATCGAAGAGAATATGCTTTTTTCTCTCAATCCCGGTGATATAGAATTCCTTGCCCCATTGTATGGTAAAACTGCCGTTTCATTATTGCTAAGGTATCTACAAAAAGGAGGCGGCCATGCATAGTGCTGTGGGTGCAATGCTTGCCAGGTACAATGCCACGACTTTTGTTGAACAAAAAAACGCTTTAAAAGAAATTGTTCAGGAAATAGCCCTCCTTGGGCTGTTCAGAGGTGGCTTCTTTGAAAAGGCCGCTTTCTATGGCGGGACTGCGTTGAGAATTTTTTACGGGCTTCCCCGTTTTTCCGAAGATCTCGATTTTTCTCTATTAAAAAAAGACACTGGATTCGATATAGAACATTATTGCAAAGTTGTCAAAGACGAAATGATGGCATATGGATTTGATGTGGAAGTTACAAAAAAGAAAAAAACGGGTGAATCCGCCGTAGAATCTGCATTTATCAAAGGCGGCACGATGTTTCATCTTTTAAAGATAAAATCAATCCGCCCGCCTGTGTCAGGTGTTTATGAAAATGAGTTGTTCAAGGTTAAATTAGAGGTTGACACCGATCCGCCTGACGGTGCAAATTTTGAAATCAAATATTTACTTGAGCCGATACCATTTTCGGTGAGGGTCTTTACGCCTATGTCATTGTTCGCTGGAAAGCTGCATGCGGTTCTCTGTAGAAGCTGGAAAAGCGGAAGGGTAAAAGGGCGCGATCTTTACGATTATATATGGTATCTTTCGCAAAAAATTCCAGTTAACGCAGTGCATCTTGCGCATCGCATGGTACAAACCGGCCACTTGAAATCTGCGGATATTTTCTCCAATAAATTTTTATTCTCCAGGCTCGAAGAAAAGTTCAAATCCATTAACTATGAGCAAGCGAAACGTGATATTCTGCCCTTCATTAAAAATCCCGATGAGTTAAGTCTCTGGTCGGCGAAATTTTTTATTTCTATAACAAGAGACAAGCTCGAGATAATTTGAAAATGAGTTTAATTCCGTTTCCTGTTGTAAATATTTTCTTGACAAAGGGCTAATTAACTATTATAATGTCTACAAAACCGATAGACATTATAGGTTTTAATTAACCCCTGGAGGTTGTGATGAGTAAAATTGATTCGCGGTTGAAAGTTGAAACGCTGGCGTTGCATGGGGGGCAGGAAGCGGATGCTGTAACAGGTGCGCGGGCGGTGCCGATTTACCAGACGACATCATACAATTTTAAAAGCACCGAACATGCCGCCAACCTCTTTGGCCTGAAAGAAGCCGGTAACATATATACGCGGTTGATGAATCCTACAACGGACGTGCTGGAAAAGCGGATAGCCTTACTGGATGGCGGAGCCGGCGCGCTTGCGGTGGCGAGCGGGCAGGCGGCGATAACGCTTGCGCTTCTTAACATAGCGCAGGCCGGCGACGAGATAGTTTCGGCGGATAATCTTTACGGCGGAACGTACACGCTTTTTCATTACACGTTTGCGCGGCTGGGCATAAATGTAAAATTCGTCAAATCCGGCGACCTTGAGGGGTTTGAAAAAGCCATAACGCCTAAAACGAAAGCGCTGTACGCCGAATCCATCGGCAACCCGAAACTGGATGTCGCCGATATTGAGAGCCTGGCCAGGATAGCTCATAATAACGGCATACCGCTGATTTTAGATAACACCGTGTCGCCTTATCTGTTGCGCCCGATTGACCACGGGGCGGACATAGTGGTTTATTCAGCGACCAAGTTCATCGGCGGCCACGGCACTTCGCTTGGCGGGGTTATAGTTGATTCCGGGAAATTCGACTGGAGCAACGGCAAATTCCCTACGATAGCAGGCCCCGACGCCAGCTACCACGGCATAGATTTCGTAGAGGCGTTGAAGCCCGCCAATAACGCATATATCGTCAAGCTGCGGGTAACGTTGTTGCGCGACATGGGTCCCGCGTTGTCGCCATTTAATTCGTTCCTGCTTCTGCAGGGGCTTGAAACGCTTCATTTGCGTATGCCCCGCCATTGCGAGAACGCGCTTGCGGCGGCGACTTTCCTTGAAAAGCATCCGAAGGTGAGCTGGGTTAATTATCCAGGGCTTGCTTCAAGCAGGGAAAAAAACCGTGCCGCGAAATATCTTAAAAAAGGCGCCGGCGCTATTATAGGTTTCGGCATAAAGGGCGGCGCTGCGGCCGGGAGCAAGTTTATAAATTCCCTTGAGCTTATTTCGCACCTTGCAAACATAGGGGATGCAAAAACGCTTGCCATCCATCCCGCCACGACCACGCACCAGCAGTTATCCGAAACTGAACAACTGGCAACTGGCGTAACTCCGGATTTTATCCGGTTATCAATAGGGCTTGAGCATATAGAAGACATTATCGCCGACTTGTCCCAGGCTCTGGAAAAGGCATAACATATGAATATATACGAAAACATTACTAAAACTGTGGGCAATACGCCCATTGTGCGTATTAACCGGATGGCGCAGGGCGGTGCGACAGTGTTGGCAAAACTCGAATCGTTTAACCCCTTTGCAAGCGTCAAGGACCGTATCGGCGTCGCAATGATAGAAGATGCGGAGCAAAAGGGTATCCTTAAAAAGGGAATGACGGTTATCGAGCCTACCAGCGGCAATACCGGCATAGCGCTTGCATTCGTCTGCGCCGCCAGAGGATATAAGCTGATACTGACAATGCCGGACACCATGAGCATGGAGCGCCGCAAGCTGCTTGCAATATTGGGCGCGCAGCTTGTGCTGACGGAAGGTATAAAAGGTATGCGCGGCGCCATAGAAAAAGCCGAAGAGCTTGTACGTGATACTGCCGGCAGCTTCATGCCACAGCAGTTTATAAATCCGGCAAATCCAGCCATGCACCGCAGGACTACCGCCGAAGAAATATGGAACGATACGGGCGGACGCATTGATTTATTCGTCGCCGGTGTCGGCACCGGCGGCACGCTTACCGGCGTTGGCGAGGCGCTGAAAGAGAAGAACCCCGGGATCAAAATCGTGGCGGTAGAGCCGAAGGATTCCCCCGTGTTATCGGGCGGAAAGGCGGGGCCGCACAAGATCCAGGGCATAGGCGCGGGTTTCGTGCCGGTTATATTAAATAAGAATATTATTGATGAAATAATCACGGTTGCCTCGGATGACGCCGCAACGGTTACGCGCGCAATGGCAAGGGAAGAAGGAATTTTAACGGGCATTTCCGGCGGCGCGGCCATGTGGGCGGCGCTTCAACTGGCGGGGCGCGGCGAAAATAAAGGCAAAACCATCGTGGCCATATTGCCGGACAGCGGCGAGCGCTACCTCTCAACATGGCTGTTCGCGGAGCCGGTTGAATGAAAATATCTTTCAAAGGCGATTACGCGCTTAAAATAATCCTTGATCTTGCAATGGCCGGCTGCGGTTCGGTAACAACCATAAAGGAAATTTCCAGGCGGCAGGATATACCGGAACGCTTCCTGGAGCAGATTATTACGGTATTAAAGGGAGCAGGTTACGTCCGTACCGTGCGCGGCAAAAGGGGCGGCGTATCGCTTGCCGTCGAACCTTCCCGTATAACGGTTGGTGAAATAATACGCCTTATAGACGGCTATACCTCGCCGATAGCCTGCGTAAGCAAAACCGGCCGCGTTCATTGTAACTTTGAAGCCAGGTGCGTTTTCAAGGATATGTTCGAGGAAATACGCAACCGCACCAACGAGATCATAGATACCGCCACTTTCGATAAACTCGCCGAAAAAGCCCACCACATCAACAACAAAAACATATTGGATTTTTCGATATAATTTGCTTGTCCTGCCATGCATGTTTGCCGCGGCGTAAAACCGCCTTGTCATTTAGCCTGATTTTTGCTATATTATCTCTCAATAATGCCAGCATTCGTTAATATAATGAGGTAACGTTATGTTTCAGGTGAAACCGTTCGAGTCAAAAACGTTAAGTTGGTGGTTCCATGAACGCGAAAAAATTGATTTAGATCCCATCTACCAGCGTCGCGGGGGCATCTGGAGCAAAAAAGACAAAGCCTACCTTATTGATTCCATCCTCAACGGATTCGACATACCCAAAATTTATATAGCCGATTTCACTTACACCTCGCCGCCGGGACGCGATAAAAAAAAGTATTACGCCGTAATAGACGGCAAGCAGCGCTTCGAGGCGATCTTCGATTTTTTCAGCGGCAAGTTGGCGCTGGATGCAGAGTTTTCTTATTTTGACGACCCCTCGCTGCGCCTTGGCGACATGACGTATAAAGACCTTAAAGATCAGCAGCCTAAGCTGGCCAGCCGTTTCGAAGTGTTCAACCTTTCCGTGATGAGCGTTATCACCGATGAAGATAATAAGATAAACGACCTCTTTATACGCCTCAACAAGAGCCGGCCTCTTACCGGTTCGGAGATTCGCAGCGCCATGCAGGGGCTGGTGCCGAAACTTATAAAACGCATTTCCCAGCATGCTTTCTTTGAAACTAAAACCCGTTTCAGTGTCAAAAGGAAACAGGACGAGAACGCCGCGGGCAAGCTGCTGCTGTTGGAGTTCCGCAGCGGGTTTGTGGACACAAAAGGAATAGACCTCGACCGCTTTGTGGAAGAGGGGGCTAAATCCGAGGCACCGGTAGCGGACTTTGAGCGGGTGGCGCAGCGCACCATGAAAGTACTTGACATGATGGATGCGGTATTCATGGCCGAGGATCCGCTGCTGAAAACTTCAAGCTCGGTTCCCCTGTATTACTGGTTGTTCAGGACATATGCAAAAAACCACCAGCAATGCCTCCGCGATTTCATAGAATACTTCGAAAAAAAGCGTTCAGGGAACCGCAAAGGCAGCGCCTATGACAGGGAGCTTGCGGATTACGATATGGCATTGCGCCACGTAAACGACCAGGGAAGCCTGGTAAAATGCTACACCATATTCGAAAAACGTTTCTTCGAATTCCTCCGCGGAAGAAATATATAGTATAAACAATGCCAATGCTTAAAAATAAAAAAGTATTCTTTTTAACTGTGCTGTCGCTGTGCGCGGCAGTGTTTTTTATTTCGTGCGCAAGGCCGTCCAGGGAGAGTTCGGTTAACTGTATCGGCTCGGACACCATGGTTAACCTTATGCAGGCGCTGGCCGAGGAATTTATCAAGGCGCATCCCGATTATTTTGTCGCCGTAACCGGCGGCGGCTCCGGCACGGGCATCGCAAGCCTGATAAACGGCACATGCGATATCGCAGCCGCTTCCCGCAAAATGAAGGATCGGGAAATAGCCGCCGCCCGGGCAAACGGCATTGACCCGCAGGAGATAATAGCCGGCCTCGACGGCATTGCCGTTGTGGTTAACCCCGGGAACCCCGTTAACGAGCTTACCATAGAGCAGTTGTCCGGCATTTTCTCGGGAAGAATTACAAATTGGAGCCAGGTTGGCGGCAACGGCAGCGCGATAGTGCTGCTGTCGCGGGAAGTCAATTCCGGGACGCACATATATTTTAAGGAAAGGGTTATCCGCATGGGTAAATCCGATTGCAAGGATGAGTTCGCGCCGTCGGCGCTGATGCTTTCCTCATCCCAGGCGATCGCCGATGAAATAAGCTCTAATAAGCAGGCTATAGGCTACTACGGCATGGGATATATTAACCCGAAACAAAAACCGCTTAAAATAGCGAAGGACGTTAAAAGCGGTTACTTCCCGCCCGATATTCCAAACGTAGTGTCCGGCAAATACCCCATATCGCGGCCGCTGTTCATGTATATTAAGGGCGAGCCGTGCGGCGCCGTCAAGGAATTTGTGGATTTTGCCCTCAGCCCGGCCGGCCAGGAAATGGTAAGGCTCACGGATTTCGTGCCGATAAAATAGCTTTTACAATCATGCGAAAAAAAATAACCGAATTTATAATAGAAAAGATTATAATCCTTTGCGGCGTCATTTCAATAGTTTTCGTCGCCTTGATTTTCTTTTTCCTGCTGAAGGAAGGGCTGTCGCTGTTTACAACTTATCCGGCCGGTAAATTTATCCTCGGCAGCCACTGGTACCCCGTCAGCGAACCCCCTAAGTTCGGGATAATTTCACTTATCGCAGGTTCCCTTTGGGTAACGCTTGGAGCCATAATAATCTCCGTGCCGATAGGCATAGCCAGCGCCATTTACATTTCCGAGATTGCGCCGCGCAAGGTGCGAGACATATTGAAATCCGGGATCGAGATGCTGGCCGCCATTCCCAGCGTCGTGATAGGTTTCGTCGGCATTACGACGCTTGTGCCGCTGGTTAAAAATGTTTTCGGGCTTCCCACCGGGCTTACGGCCTTATCCGGCTCCGTGATGCTTGCGTTCATGGCCGTGCCGACAATAGTTTCCATCGCCGAGGATGCCTTTTACTCAATCCCCAAACGGTACAAGGAAGCGGCGCTGGCGCTTGGCGCGACACATTGGCAGACGATATGGCGGGTGCTTATAAGGGCGGCGTTTCCCGGCATAGTGGCCGCATCCATGCTTGGCATTGGCCGCGTCATAGGGGAAACTATGGCGGTAATGATGATTACCGGCAACATGGCCAGGATACCGCATTCGTTTTTTGATCCCGTGCGCACGCTTACCGCCACAATCGCCGCCGAGATGGGGGAAACTGTTCGCGGCAGCGACCATTATTTCGCCCTGTTCGCCATCGGCATAGTACTGTTTATAATAACCTTTTTGATAAACCTTATCGCAGACATATATATAAACAAAGAGTTGAAATGAACGAAACCCTCGACACTTCCACGACGCCGCCGGCAGCCGTTAAAGAAACGCTTCTGAAACAGATTCTTAACCCCCGCATAGTCCAGAAAGGAGCTTTCTTTCTTCTTTTACTGGCCACGCTTCTTGTTATAGTGCCGGTGGGCATGATAGTAGTTATCATAGTGGCAAAGGGCGCGCCCGCCATTTCATGGGAATTTTTAAGCGCCATGCCAAGCAGGGGGATGCGCGCCGGCGGCATATTCCCGGCCATTATCGGTTCAATATACCTTGTAGGCGCCACGATAGTTTTTGCCATACCCGTGGGCGTATTTTCCGCGATATATCTTGTTGAGTACGCAGGTAACACCCTTCTTACGCGCATGGTTAAACTTGCAATTATAAACCTTGCCGGCGTTCCTTCGATAGTATACGGATTGTTCGGCCTCGGGTTGTTCGTTATATTTCTGGGCTTCGGGCCGTCAATACTCGCGGGCGCTCTTACGCTTGCCATAATGATACTGCCGATTATCATTACGACTTCGAAAGAGGCGCTGGATGCGGTGCCGAAATCTTTTCGCGAGGCATCGCTTGCGCTTGGCGCGTCTAAATGGCAGACTATCCGCCATGTTGTGCTGCCCAATGCGTTGCCGGGCATACTTACCGGCATAATACTCGGCATAAGCCGCGCGGCAGGCGAGACGGCTCCCATACTTTTTACGGTTGCCGCGTTTTATTTGCCGCGGCTGCCTACCTCGGTATTCGACCAGGTAATGGTGCTGCCCTATCACCTTTTTGTCGTTTCGACGCAGATCCCGAACATAGAACAGTCTTATACCTACGGTACGGCGCTTGTGCTGGTGGGAATGGTGCTTGTTACTAACCTTGCGGCCATACTGTTGCGTTCCAAATACCGGAAAAAATTATGAGCAAGATTGTTGCAAGAGAATTAAACGCATGGTATGATAAGAAGTGTGCGGTTAAATCTCTTTCCATCGAGATAAATAAAAATGAGATACTGGGAATAATCGGCCCCGCCAATAGCGGCAAAACCACGTTCCTGCGCTGTCTTAACCGGTTAAACGACCTTGAGCCGCATTTCAGGATAGAGGGAAACGTTCTAATTGACGGGCGGGACATATACGCCAAAGGCGCGGACGTTGATGCGTTGCGTAAAAGGGTTGGGATGGTATTCGCCCTGCCGCTTCCGCTTCCCATGAGTATCTACGAAAATATAGTATACGGGCCGCGCCGCCAGGGGATAAGCGCACGGCAAAAGCTTGACGGTATCGTGGAAAATTCGTTAAAGGAAGCCTATCTCTGGGATGAGGTTAAAGACCGGCTGGATATGCCCGCCATGAAACTTTCCGGCGGCCAGCAGCAGCGGCTGTGCATAGCCCGCGCGCTTGCGGTGGAGCCTGAGATAATTTTATTCGACGAGCCTTCGTCCGGCCTTGATCCCATTTCCACAGCTAAAGTAGAAGAAGCAATGCTGAAATTAAAGGAAAAATACACCATTGTACTGGTTACCAACCATACCAAGCAGGCGGCGCGCGTAAGCGACCGCGTTGCATTTTTTCTTATGGGTGAGCTTGTAGAGATAGCGCCCACCGCAAGAATGTTTACCAACCCGCGCGATCCCCGCACGGAAGGGTATATTTCGGGCAAATTCGGATAAATTTAATGTCTAAAATATCAGTGGAAAACCTAAATCTTTATTACCAGGATTTTCATGCGCTCCGCGGCGTGAACGTTGAAATCGCGCCCACCATGATTACTTCCATGATTGGGCCGTCGGGCTGCGGCAAGTCCACGTTGTTGCGCACGTTTAACCGCATGAACGACCTTGTTGACGGGGTGCGTGTGGACGGCAAAATCTTGATTGACGGCGATAACATCCTTCCCGCTCAATACGACCTTGTTTCATTACGCAAAAAAGTAGGCATGGTTTTCCAGCGGCCGAACCCGTTTCCCATGTCCATCGCTTCCAACATAAAGTTTGGCCTTGAGGTCCACGGCGTTGTTCGCAAGGACGCGCTGGATGCGACGGTTGAAGATGCGTTGCGCGCCGTTTCTCTCTGGGATGAATTAAAGGACAGGCTGTCCTGTTCCGCCCTTGGCCTCAGCCTTGAGCAGCAGCAGCGTTTATGCATCGCCCGGCTTATCGCGGTAAAGCCGGAGATACTGCTGATGGACGAGCCGTGTTCCGCGCTTGACCCTATCGCCACGGAACGGGTGGAAGAGCTGATGATAGAGTTGAAAGCAAATTATACGATTGTAATAGTAACACACAACATGCAGCAGGCGGCACGGATCAGCGATTACACCGGTTTCATGTGGCTGGGCGAGCTTGTTGAATTCGGCCGTACGGACGGCATGTTTACCAATCCGAAGGAAAAACTTACGCAGGATTACATCACGGGAAGAGCGGGTTAGGAGGGACGTATTATGGAAAAACATTATCATCGCGAACTTGAATCCTTGAAAAGCCAACTGCTGGGCATGGCGCGCAAGGTGCAGGGAATGTTGTCAAATTCAATCGCCGCGCTTACCAGCCTGGATGCCGGGAAGATAGAGGAAGTTAATTCAAGCGAGCACGATGTTAACCTGCTCGAGATAGAGATTGACGGCCAGTGCCTGAAACTTATAGCGCTCTACCAGCCCGTGGGACAGGACCTGAGGCTTCTTAATATCGTCTCAAAAATAAATAACGACCTTGAGCGCGTCGGCGACGAGGCGGTAAACATCTGCGAGAGGGTATGCAGGCTTATCAAGGATCCCAGGCTTGAACGCGGGGATTTGCTGCCGCAGATGTATGATATTGCCAAAGAGATGCTGGACAAGGCTATAGTTTCGCTTGAAAAAAACGATCTTACCGTAGCAGACGACATATTCCGCCAGGAAGACATACTTGACGACCTCAACCGCCGGATGACGCGGGATGCCATCGAGCAGATAAAACGGCGGCCTGAAATAACAGACCTTGCCCTGGATATAATATCAATAAGCCATCGCCTGGAGCGCATAGGCGATATGGCCGTAAATATTGCCGAGGATATTATATTCTTCATCACCGGCGAGGATGCGCGCCACCCGCACGATAAGGTGAAAAGCTGACATGGATATTATTGAAAAACTTATCGCTGACCACCAGCAAGTCAGGGAACAGACGTTTGTCGCCGAAAAACTGGCCTCTCTCATTGACAGTAACGCTTTTTTCTGGGATAACGCCACCGCGGTCCAGAGATTTTTCGAAAAAGAGGTCCGTGAGCATTTTGCCATCGAGGAACGCGTCCTTTTCCCCGTCTTGCGGCAGGTAGTTTCGGACTGGGAGCGGACAATGCTTGAAAAAATCGAGAGCGAGCATGTCCAGATACTGAAGTTGTTAAACGAGCTTTCAGATATTTCCAAACAGCATATAAGGTATCCATCCAAAAGCACGCGCGAGTTTTTCGTCAAGGTATGCGCAAAAATTCTGGACATACTCATGCCGCACGCCCGCAGGGAGGACGAGGAGCTTTACCCTGTTATCAACAAACGCTTTACCGACGCCCACTACCGTCAATTGGAAGAAAATTTGAAGTTATTTAAAAAATCATGACACATTTCAGCTTATTTTCCGAGCAGGACATATATCTTTTCAAGGAAGGCAACAATTTCCGGCTTTACGATAAACTCGGCTCCCGCCCGGTTACGGTTGACGGCGTCGAGGGGACGTATTTCGCCGTCTGGGCGCCCAATGCGGAGTTCGCATCGGTTATAGGCAATTTTAACGGCTGGAATAAGCAATCGCACCCGCTTAATGCCCGCTGGGACGGTTCCGGTATATGGGAAGCATTTATCCCGGCAATAGGCAAGGGCGAAATTTACAAGTATTTCATACGTTCCCGTTTTAACGGTTACACTGTCGAAAAGGGCGACCCTTACGCCGTTCACTGGGAGACCCCGCAGAAGACGGGTTCGATAGTGTGGGATCTTGAATACTCATGGGAAGACGGCGAATGGATGAAAAACAGGCATGAGTCAAACAGTTTGCAAAGCCCGTTTTCCATATATGAAATGCATCCCGGTTCCTGGCGGAGGATGCCCGAGCAAGACAACCGTTTCTTAAGCTATAGGGAAATGGCGCCTTACCTGGCGGATTATTGCGTAAAAATGGGTTTTACGCACGTTGAGTTGATGCCGGTTATGGAGCATCCTTTCTACGGCTCGTGGGGATACCAGTTGTCCGGCTACTTCGCCCCGTCGAGCCGCTATGGAACGCCCCAGGATTTCATGTATATGGTTGATTTGCTTCACCGTAACGGTGTAGGCGTTATCCTGGATTGGGTGCCGTCGCATTTCCCGACCGATTTGCACGGGCTTTCAAATTTCGACGGAACATACCTTTACGAACATGAGGACACGCGCAAGGGATTCCATCCGGATTGGAAGAGCAGCATATTCAATTATGGCAGGAACGAGGTTAAGGAGTTCCTTATTTCAAGCGCCATTTTCTGGCTCGAAAAATATCATATAGACGGATTGCGCGTGGATGCGGTTGCGTCCCTGTTGTATCTTGATTATTCGCGCAAGGAAGGCGAATGGGAGCCTAACCGTTTCGGAGGCAGGGAGAACCTCGAGGCCATTGATTTTATAAAACAATGCAACCACGTGGTATATGAAAATCATCCCGACGTGCAGATGTTTGCCGAGGAATCAACGGCCTGGCCGAAGGTGTCCGGTCCCACGTATTCAGGCGGGCTTGGTTTCGGCATGAAATGGAACATGGGCTGGATGCACGACACGTTAAAATTTTTCGCGGTTGACCCGTTGTTTCGCAAACATCACCTTGACCAGATAACCTTCAGCCTATGGTATGCGTTCAGCGAAAATTTTCTTCTGCCGTTTTCCCACGACGAAGTAACGCACGGCAAGGGGTCGCTCGTAGGGAAAATGCCGGGCGACGAGTGGCAGCGGTTTGCCAACCTGCGGTTACTATTCGGTTACATGTACGGCCACCCCGGTAAAAAACTTATTTTCATGGGTGATGAGTTCGGGCAGGTGCGCGAGTGGCATCATGAGGAGAGCCTGGAATGGCATGTGCTGGAATTCCCGTTTCATCGCGGGGCGCAGCGCTGGATGCGGGATTTAAACCAGGTTTACCGCACCGAGAAGCCGTTTTTTGAAGCGGATTTCAGCTGGGATGGTTTTGAATGGATTGATTTTAACGACAGGGAAAACTGTGTCATAGCCTTTTTACGAAAGGCGAAGACAACGGGCGATATTATATTGTGCGTATGCAATTTTACGCCGGTAGTGCGCCACAATTACAGGGTCGGTGTGCCGCGGGGCGGTTTCTGGAAGGAATTGCTAAACAGCGATGCTACCGAGTATGGCGGTTCAGGGGTGGGGAACATGGGCGGGTTTGACGCCGATTCGCTGCCCGCGCACGATCGCGGATATTCGCTGAACCTTAAACTTCCTCCGCTGGGCGTCCTGTTCTTTAAGAGCCGGCCTCAATAGCGGCGTCTACGCGGTTTTGTTTTCTTCTTTATATTCCCCTTATTTACTTCCTCTATATTTTTGCGGATTTCTTCCATCTGGATGATCCTCTTCTCGCTTTCCTCTTTACGCGCCTTAAGCCAGGCCGCATCCTTTCTTAGCTGTTCAACATTTATGCCTGTAGGCGCATAAGTCGCCGCCAGTTTTTCCAGGAATTCGATATCCTGCTGATTGGGCAGTGTCCGAAGGCCGAAGGGGAAATGCCGGGCGTAGTCTGCTCGCATTGCATTCTCGTCCCATGTGCGCGCCGGGTTTATGCGCTTTATCGCAAAGCCCGCGTAAACGCTGCCTGTAATAAGCAACCCGCAAATAAAACCTGCCGCGATGCGGTGTAACCGTTTAACAACCAGTCTCTGTTTTGAAATTTGCAGCGCGAGCGTGGCCGTTAAACTGCCGGCAAGGTTCAATAGGAGCGCTGCCGCCAGCAGTTTTGTGCGGTTAAAGCTATGTGCATTGTATTGATATAGAAGCGGAAGCACGAATGAACTGGTTAAAATAAACGAGATCGCCGCTCCCTGCGCGTAGGTTACCAGCATTGAGCGTCGAATAGCGCGGCGCACGCCGGAGATTTGTTCGCTTATGGCTTCCACCTGTTCCACGCTTTTAAGCAGGGTAATTGCGGAAGGTATGTCGTGGCGCGAAATCAACTGGTGGCAGGTATGTATGACGTCTTCGTATAGATCGAGCAGGGGATTGTGTTCGTAAAGATACTGGGAAGGGGCGTCATGCGCAAGCCAGATACTGTTGGTGTTATTTCTTACCGAGTAACTGAGACAAAAAAACGGTTTTTTCTCTATCAATAGCCGCTTGCCTATAATCCTGTAGTTTTCGGGTAAAATCATGTCCTGGCGCATCTTACGGTATATTTCTATAATTTCTTTAGGCACATGTGTTGCAGCCAGGGATTCGGGTGTCGCTTTTTCATCGTCTCCGCTAAGCTCCGTCAGCCACTCCTTTGAAAAAGTAAGCAGTTGATTGTTGAATTTGGCGGGGATGTCATTGTTGGAAATTTCCTGCTTTGCATCCAGCGGCTTGTAAATTATTTCGACGGCCAGACCGGATAATATCTGTCCTTTGCCCGAACATTTTTCGCACTGCTCGACCCCACTCTGGCCGCACTTGACGCAGGGCAGTCGTTTTTTTCCCTCGCAGGTCGGGCATATCCTGTAGCCGCCGCTGCATTCCGGGCAGACGGACAGCTTCGCCCCCCTGCACACGGGGCAGGTAATTTTTCCGTCGCCGCGGCATTGCGGACAATATGTGGTTGTCTGCCCGAGGCAATTGCTGCAATGCACGGTGCCTTTTCCCTGGCAGCTGATGCAGCGGGTGCTTTTCAACGATTCGGGGATTTCAATCACGGTGCGGTAATTGATAGATCCGCCCGTCGTTTTCTTTTTAACATCCCACGGATTTATGGCCTGCGGGTCGGTAATTGTCGGCGGCGCCTTAATAATGGCTGCGTCGGGGCGTTGGAAAGAGATAACTTTCCTGGTCTCGGTATCAACGGTAAAGGATAAGCGGTAGCAGGGATATTCGGCCAGTTCTGTAACGATAAAATCGTCGCTGAAACCCTGATGTTGCCCTTTGCTCTGGGTAACGATCCATTCATTGAGCCGCTGCTTGAAACGGTCAATCGTGTTTTTATCGCGTATAATTCTTTTCATACGAGAATCCCAATACGGCAGTACATAGTACATGGTACTTGGTACATAGTACGGCTCGAATATGCGAAATCAACGTCATGCCGGAGTGCTTTAATCCGGCATCCAAAATTTTCATTCTTCTTTGTGCCGGCCAACGGCCGGCATGAGTATTTCATACGAGAATCCTGGCGGCGGATTCACAATAATAATAAACTATTGTCAGTAATTTGTCAATGCGCCCGTGCGTAGAAAACGCCGCGCGCAAAATGATACAATATAATTGTGCAGCATACAGGAGGGTATTATGTTTAAAAAATATGTTTGTTCCATGTTGGCTGTATTTATGATTGCGGCGGCGTCCGGCGTTTCACAGTCCTGGGCGCGGGGTATTTTCGGGGATGTGCCTGAGGAAAGCCCGTCGGTGATTGATTATGCCTGGCGCGGGCTTGCCATCGGAACGCTGGCTGGATTAAGCGCGGGCTACGTTCGTTACGCCGATGAGCGTGATAACACTGAGGATATTGCCCGCAGCCTGGGCTACGGCAGCCTTGCAGGCGCCGGCGTCGGCATTTTAGTAGGTTTGGCGGATGCGGCCTCCGGCAAAACCGGCATCGGCGGCATCATCCTGCGCGATATGCGCATGGGTGGTTCCCTCGGGCTTGTGCTGGGTACTATTTGGGGAGGCATAGATGCGCTCGGCACAAATCAATGGGAAAGCGTGGGCAAAGGCGCGGCCTGGGGTTACCTGGGCGGTGTGGTGCTTGGCCTTGGCATAGGGATTATCGAGGCGCCGGAACTTGTAAGCGAAGAGGCCGAACGAAAAACACTCCGCTACGGTATGTCTATCTTCGAAGATTCCCAAAAAAATATTTGCCCCGCCTTGTCTTTGTCATTTCCATATTAACCCTCTACCCGTCGGGGAGAGGGCAGGGTGAGGGGGAAGATGGTTAATGCGGAGGGTTCAATGGCTGATATACTTAAAGGTATGGTAACCAAAGTTATAAACGGGGACGTGTTCGAGCTTAAAATCACCGATGTCGCCGTGGGCGACCCCGATGCATACGACGACCGCGAACTTATGAGAGTATCCGCGCTTGCCGAAGACGAGGAAGGGCTTGAGCCGGTCGGCGAGGCCATGCATGAATTTCCGGAAGAGGGTTTTCCCTCCGGCGAAGAAATGGGCGGCACCGCAGAAGAGGTGGCCATTGAGGTCGCCGAGGCGGCCCCCACGATATACTATGGCGTTCGCTCCAGGGAAGACCTGGAGGTGCGGTTGCTGGGAAGGATGGTGCGCTGCCTTATACACGAGCGCAACCCTGCCGAAGAGCTGGTGGCCGACGTAGAGATAGTTTAACCTGTAAGTTTAATGTATTATTGCGATTTTGCCGGTGGCGGTGCGGGTGCGTTCGCCGGATTTGAAGGCGCGTGCGGTATATATGTATATGCCGGAAGCGACGGACGCCGTATCCCAGGCGTATTCATAAATGTATTTGCCGTTGACGGATAACGGGTCGCCGGTTATCGTGGCAGAGTGCGCCGGTTCGCCTGAGAGTGTGTATATATTTATCTCTACGCGGTCGGCGATGCCGGTTTCTACGTGTATTGCCGGTTTTACCGTTCCCTGCGCGGGGTTGGGATAACAATAAACTGTTTTTAATTCAAATGTAGCGTCCGGCCCGGCCGGAGGAGGGGGCGGGGCCGGCGGCCTGTCATCCGCTACGCTTATCTCCCAGATCGAGTATCCCCATATCGTTGCGCGTTTTGTGCCGTACAAGCGAAGGTAACGCGTTTCCACCGGTGCGAAACGGACTGTTTCCGTGCCGCCGGCGCAGGCGCTGGTGCTGTATATTTCCGTCCAGTTGCAGCAATCCGAGGATACTTGCAGCGAATAATGGCTTGCGTAGGCTGTTTCCCAGGCGATAGTGGCGTTGTTGAATGCGCGTGTGGAGCCGTAATCTATATATAACCATTGCGGATCGGCATCAAGCGATGCCCACCTGCTTGCCGCATTATTATCTACCACTTTTGATGCCTCATAGCCCGCGCCTATGTATGAGGATTCGCATACCAGCGGGCGTTGCGAGTAGGTGCTAAACCCCGCTTTTACCAGTGAATTCTTAACATAGCTGTTTTGCATCATTTCATCGCGTATCATTCCCGTGCGATAGTTTTCAATCGCCAGCATCATCGGCGCGTGGTTTAAGCTGTTAACCACGGGACACACGTATTCTTTTGTGGTATTTATTGAATCACAGTAGCCATACCTGCCCCATATAAGGTGCTTGTACTGATAATACAGGTGTTTGGCAACGCCAAGCGATTCCTGCGGCGTAAACATTATTGACGTTATCGCCGCCGTGGGCGCAACTGTGCCGTCGTGGTAACCCCAGGGCAGGCCGCCGTATGCGTAATAAATGTCGCCGGGGCCGCGGCACGCGGTCAGGCCCCACAAGTTTTGAGAGTACCTGCTGAGATGGTCATAATGGCATGTCAGCATGTTGGCGCGCGTGGCGAAAACGGCGTTTTCGAAATAGTTTATGGGGCCGTAGAATATTTCGCGGAAGTCATAATACAGGTTATGATATTGGTGGGTGAAAAGCGGCGGCTCCTGTATAAAATGATAACCGAACGTATCATTCCACCTGTTTGACATGGCCGCCCAGGCGTCTACGCTTACGGGGTATGTCGGCGATCCCAGCGCAAGAAGGTCAACGAATATTGATTCGCAGTAGGTTTCCCACCAGTTACTTGTAAAACTGCCGCCTTCGGGTTTCGTGCTGTCAACACCCTTGCCAGTTTCGGGATACCAGCCCATTGCTATGAATTTTTTGTGCGCGTCATCGCCTATCCCTGTAAACCACGTCCAGTCCATGCGCCGGTAAAGTTCTTCCGCTTTAGCGGCGATCTCCGGGTAAGTTGTCTTGAAATGTTCTCCGGCTTGCAACGCGCCGAGTATAAACAGCGCGGAATCAACGGTTGAGATTTCGCAGTTCCATGCGCGTGCGCCCGTTGACATGTCAACGAAATGGTACCAGAAGCCGTGTACGTTGGCAAGTGTTGTGTCGAAGGCGTTAAGCGTGTTCATTATTCTTTCGCGCGCCGCCTCTTCACTTATCCAGCCGCGTTGCGCCGCTATGGTAATGGCGCTTAACGCAAATCCGGTAGATGCTATCGTTGCAACGTTATTGCCCGCGCTTTGCCAGTTGTTTTCAACGTCTTTCACAAGCCCGGTGGACGGATCCGCTTCTTCCCAAAGAAATGAGAATATTTTTTTCTGTATAAAATCCAGAAAATCATCATCAGACACGCTGGCCGGCACTACCTCTATTGCCGCGATAGTTGCAAGCCCTGCGCTTATGACGGGAAATGTAATGTCGAGCGCATGGTCGCGCACGTCAACATCGAATATCTGCTCAAGAGCGGCCCCATATCCGCGCCAGGCATACAGGTCAACGCCGCTCATTACGGTAACGCTTTCTATGGCAACATCGAATACCCTTTTACCGGGTTCGGTATAAACTGTTTCAAGCATCATCAGCCGCACACGGTAGAATCCATTTGGAAGTTCTATGCGGTAGGCCATATCCGTGCCGCCCTGCCGGTGCGTTGTGTAAAGTGATGAAAGGATTGTGTTTCTAACTGCCCCGCTGAAAGTGGTTGTAGAGCCGCCCTCGTACCCCCAGCGGTTAAACGAGTCAAACGATTCATCTTTAACCCAAAGGTTACCGCGTTTATCCCTGTAGTCCGTCCCCGCCCCGCAATCTATCCACCACCCCTGGCCGCCCCCCGTTGAAGAAACCTCAAGCGCAGCCCTCCCCGCCACCGGCAAAATACCCATCAAAAACAAACCACCCAATAACCGCCACATACCCCGCAATATAACAAAAATCCCCCCCTCAAGTCAACACTAGGGGACGCTGGTTAAAATGTTAAAATATTGATTTAGCTGCAAAAATTTTGTATTATTTTAACATGCCGAGACAAGCCCGTATTGATGTGCCCGGGATGTTGCACCATGTCATGGCAAGGGGTATCGAAGGCCGAAAAATATTCCTTGATGACATGGATAGGAAGTATTTTCTTAAACAACTCTCTGAGATTGTGCTGGATAATGGCGCTGAAATTTATGGCTGGGCGCTTATGCCTAACCATTTCCATTTGTTAATAGAAAGCGGCAAAGCAGGGCTTGCAAGATTGATGAGGCAGTTGTTAACGCGCTATGCGGTTTATTTTAATAAACGCAACGAAAGGAGCGGACACCTTTTTCAGAATCGTTATAAATCAATAGTTTGCGAGAGAGATTCATATTTATTGACGCTTGTCAGATATATTCATTTAAATCCCGTTAAAGCAGGAATCGTCAGCGGGGTTGAAGGGCTTGCAGCATATCCCTGGAGCGGCCACAGGACGTTGATCGGTTTATCTAGCACTAATTGGCAGAACGTAAAAGATGTTTTGTCGCTTTTTGGGGATAATCGTAAGCAGTGTATTGATAAATACCTTACATTCCTGAGAGAAGGAGTTTGTCTCTCTGAAAATTATGAGGGAGGCGGATTGATGCGAAGTATGGGGGGTGTTTCATCGGCACTGGCATCGCTCAAACAAGGCAAAAAAGAATTTTATGATGAACGCGTGTTGGGTAGTGGCGAATTTGTCAAACAATTGTTGGGAAGCGACGGAGTTAAATGCGTCGGCGGCAAGAATATAAATAATGCTCATTGCCCTGGAATAACAGAACTAATCCAAAGGTTGGCGAAGCGCTTAGGCCTTTCGGTTCATGAAATTAAAAGCAATAAAAAAACCAGTGAAATAGCGAAAGCCAGGAGTATAATTGCATTCATAGCTCAAAGCCGCCTGGGGGAAAAAGGATCAGTGGTGGCGAGGGAACTCATGAAGACGAGAGCCAGCGTAAGTCTAGCATACACTGTAGGCAAACAGTTATATGAGAATAGTGCTGAAATTAGAAATATACTCGATGACATTTTAACAAATTAACCAGCGTCCCCTAAGGGGGGATTTGCGTCGTGGGGGGGAAATTGGTATAATGGGAGTTCGGTAAAATATATGTATTTAATAATTATACTTGTTATACTTATCGGTGTTCATGTGCTTGATCTTGTGGTGGAGATGTTGAATGTCCGCCATGCGTCGCCGCAACTGCCGGCTGAGTTTGAAGGTTATTATGATGCAGCCAAATACCGTTCCGCGCAGCAGTACCTGAAGGAAAACACCGTTTTTGCTCTTGTTTCGGGCGGTTTTTCGCTTGCGGTGCTGATTTCATTTATTGTTATCGGCGGGTTTAATTTCGTTGACCGTTGGGCGCGCGGTTTTGGACTAGGCGAGATCGGCACCGGGCTTATTTTTGTAGGCGCGCTTATGCTGGGCGCCGCTATATTGAAGATCCCTTTTTCCGCATACCATACGTTCGTTATAGAAGAAAAACACGGTTTCAATCGCACCACTCCCGCCACGTTCGCGCTTGACCTGTTGAAAAGCTATATATTGGTTGCTATAATAGGTGCCGTCGCCCTTTCCGTTGTCCTGTGGTTTTTTGGGGCGGCCGGCAAGGTTGCGTGGTTATACAGTTGGGCTGCGGTTACGCTGCTTCAACTGTTTTTCGAGTTCATTGCGCCCGTTGTTATCATGCCACTGTTCAATAAATTCGTGCCGCTCCAGGACGGCGAGCTTAAGAATGAACTTGAGAGCTACGCGCGCCAGCAGCAGTTTGCAATGAAAGGTGTTTACACCATGGACGCATCCCGGCGGTCGGCCAAATCGAATGCTTTTTTCGTCGGTTTCGGCAGGTACCGGCGCATAGTGCTGTTCGATACGCTCATTAACCGCCACAGCGTCGAGGAACTTGTTTCGGTGCTGGCGCACGAGATGGGGCACTATAAGAGGGGGCATATTCTAAAGTTCATGGCCGGCTCCGTAATAAGTTCCGGAATCATGTTCTTCATTCTTTCGTTATTTATGAATAACGCCGGGTTGTTCGCCGCTTTTCGCATGGAGCAGGTTTCCATATATGCCAGCATAGTTTTTTTCGGTTTTCTATTTACTCCGATAAGCACGCTGCTGGCGGTGATTACCAACGTGTTTTCGCGCCGATACGAGTTTGAGTCTGACGTCTACGCGGTAAAGACGTACAAAAAACCGGATGCGATGATTGCTGCCCTTAAAAAATTGAGCGTGGACAATCTTTCCAACCTGACGCCGCACCCTTTGAAAGTTTTTCTGGAATACAGCCACCCGCCGGTGCTCCGGCGCATAGAAGCCATACGCGCACAGACTACGGCGTGAAAGGATTTAACCCGATGGATCAGTTATTAAAAAATATTCTTGAGGCATCCGGCATTTCCGGCCGCGAGGCCGATATCTCCGGCATAATGGAAGCGGAATTAAAAAAAACCGGTGCGCAAGTGTCCGTTGATGATTTTGGCAACGTTATCGCCCGCAAGGGCAGCGGAAAAAAGAAGATAATGATAGCGGCGCACATGGACGAAATCGGCCTTCTCGTCAAGCACGTAACCAAGGAAGGCTACATTTATTTTATAAAGATCGGCGGCATAGACGACCGCGTGCTGCCGGGGCAGCGCGTTATTGTAAAGTCCAGGACAGGCGACGTGCGCGGCATCATAGGCGCAAAACCGCCGCACCTGCAAAAGGACGAGGAACGCAAGCAGCCCATAAAATATGAAGATATGTTCATTGACATAGGCGCAGGATCAAGGGAAGATGCGCTTTCGCGCGTGGCGATCGCAGATCCCGTAATATTCGAGCCTTCGGCCGGTGTTTTGAACGGCTCGCTATATTACGGTAAAGCGCCGGATAACCGCGCCGGCTGCTATGCGTTA
>MGVF01000122.1 GCA_001800355.1 Elusimicrobia bacterium RIFOXYA2_FULL_50_26 | reverse complement strand
TGATAAAATCCTTCCCGCTGCTCGCCCTGGCATAGGCGCACATGCCTGTCGTCGAAAAAACCTTATCGGCAATATCTACAACGCTCCTGCTGCATTCAGGATGGACTAAAACCTCGGCCCCGGGATATGCCGCGCGCGCCGCCTCAATGTGTTCCGGCAGCATACGCATATGCACGTGGCAATAGCCGGGCGCAAGAATGATTTTCTTGTCGCATTTTCCCGCCACGAACCGACCCAGGTTACGATCGGGAACAAATATTATTTCACGCGCCGCAAGCCCGGAAACTATCTGCACCGCGTTTGCCGAGGTGCAGCAAATGTCGCTTTCCGCCTTAACCGCCGCCGTTGTATTTACGTAACACACTACCGCGGCGGACGGGTGGCGCGCTTTCAGGGCGCGCAGGCTTTCCACGCTTACCATGTCCGCCATCGGGCAGCCGGCAGCCATATCCGGCAAAAGCACGGTTTTGCCGGGCGCCAGCAGATGCGCCGTTTCCGCCATGAAATGCACGCCGCAAAAAACAATGCAATCGGCCTTTGTTTTTGCGGCGGCCATGCTTAAATCAAGCGAATCACCGAGCAAATCGGCGATTTCCTGAACTTCAGGCGACTGATAACTGTGAACAAGGATTACGGCATTTCGTTTTTTCTTCAGAGCGTTGATCTTATCGGCAAGCGTAGGGGGCATTGAAACTCCATTGTTCTGCGCGCACTTAATAGCGCGCTGTAACGGCCTCTTTTTTCACAGGTTCAACTTCCTGCTTTACCAATCCAAGATTTTCAAACATTTCCTCGTGCTGTATTTCCTCGGACAGGATATGCATAACCACATTATGCGTTACATGATCCTTGCCGAAGGTCTCGTTTGCAATCGCCTGGTAAACATCTATGGCGGCGGCTTCCGCGGCAAGCACTGTCGAAACTATCGCGTTGTAATCATCGGTTTTATCAGGCGGTACAGGGTAGGCAACGTTTGCATTCTTCTCAATCATGCCGAATTGCGCCACCGGCGTTCCGCCAAGCTCCACTATTCTGTCCGCCAACTCTCTGGAATGTTCCAGCTCAATGTCTGCCGTCTTATTGAGGAACTCCGCCATGTCTTCATAGCCCGCCCCGGAAACCACCTGTCCCATAAAGCGGTATGAATAAAAGGCCAGCCATTCATCGCAATAAGCCTTATTTAGATCGTTTATCAACTTCTTAACATCAACCCCTACAATTTTACGAGCTTGTTTTCCCATTGTCCCCTCCCTATTGTCGCACCCGCGCTTCGCGCGGGCTAGCTTTCGCTTCGCTCAAGCGGCTTCGGCGCGAAAGGTAAACTGCGCGCCGAAGTGCTCCCCATGGGGAAACATCCTGTTTCCCCAATGGCGTCCCGCCATACTGGCGGGACTGTTTCCCCTTTCCGAATGGTTTAATACATTTTGTCGCACCCGCGCTTCGCGCGGGCTAGCTTTCGCTTCGCTCAAGCGGCTTCGGCGCGAAAGGTAAACCGCGCGCCGAAGTGCTCCCCTAATAACATAACTGATGTTACGCGAGAAATGCCAAATTTACTGTCATTGCGAGCGAAGCGAAGCAATCTTGCTGTTTCGTATCAAAACGACGAGATTGCTTCGTCGCCATGCTCCTCGCAATGACACATAATTGATCCCGACGGCAACTTCTAACCGATAAAGAGACACCTATTTGTTTTACTGCCTCTTTTAAAATTCTACTTCTTTTTGGCTTTGCCATAGGCCGTGGATGTTGCAGTATGAGGATGCAAGGAGTGTGCCGGGTTTGTCGGTTTTGACGGACATGCAGCCATTGTGGTGCGTGTATACGCCGCTGGTGTCGGGGCCGCGAACCGAAGCGCCGTGGGCGCTGAACTCAACACGTCCGACCTGGAAAGGGAACTGTTCCCCCTCGGCCTTGAAGTAAAGCTCAATCCACTGAATATGATGATCCGTCGTGTTGGGATGAGGTATGTCCTTGCCTATCGTAACATTTACCGTGAAATACTCGCCTTTTTTCGGCACACCGCCGATTTCTATTACAGGGACGTGCTTTTCCTTCTTCCAATCCGCAGCCTGAAACAACTCATTCATCGTGGTTTTTGTGATCATAATTCCTCCCGTATCGTGTTTCACATTTGTCCGCTTAAACCTTATTACCCCCTCACCTTAATCCTCTCCCCGTCGGGGAGAGGAAAGATAAACCTCACACTCAATCATTCCATCGTCGGAGAGAAGAGCGCCTTTGTATCCTCTCCCCGTTGGGGAGAGGGTAGGGTGAGGGGGATATGCTTATATTTATCAGTTCAACCCTGCCGCTTTTAATGTTTCTTTCAGCAGCGCGGCTGAATGCTTCAAGTCCTGTTCCTCCTTGTCGCTAAACTTGATATGCAGTATTTCCTTTATGCCCCGGCGCGCAATTACCGCGGGCAGGCTTAAATAAACATCGTTTATCCCATACTTGTTTTCTACAAGCGACGACACCGGCATTACCGAATTCTCATTGTTCAATATCGCGCGCGTAATGCGCACCAGCGCGAGCCCGATACCGTAGGACGTTTCCCCTTTGCGCTCGATAATCTTGTATGCGGAATCCCTTACCTCGGAAAAAATCTCATTTCTTTCCTTTTCGGCGTCGCACACGGCGCTGTTTCTGCACAGCGGGCAGTAATCCTCGAAAAGCACGCCGCCTATCATCGCCCTGCTCCAAACTGCGAACTCGCTGTCTCCATGCTCGCCGAGAATATAGGAATGAATATTATGCGGGTCAATGCCGCAATGCTTTCCCAAAAGGAAACGCAACCGCGCCGTATCAAGCACCGTGCCTGAACCAATCACTTCGTGCGCCGGCTTGCCGGAAAACTTCCATGCCGCATACGAAAGTATATCCACAGGGTTGCTGACGATAAGATAAATCGCGGAAGGAGCATTGGCAGTAACTTCGGGTATCAGCTTCCTGTACAGCTCCACGTTCGCCTTGACAAGGTCAAGGCGCGTCTGTCCGGGCCGCTGGCCTTTTCCCGCCGTGATAACTACAATGTCAGAATTGGCCATGTCGCTGTAATCGCCGGCCGCAATTTCTACAGGTGAAATATAAGGCGCCCCATGAGATAAATCCATTGCCTCGCCCTCGGCCTTTTTGCGGTCAACGTCAATTAGCACAACCTGGCGCGCAAGGCCGCGGATGATAAGCGCGTAAGCATAGCGCATACCCACGTTGCCGCAACCGATAATCGCCACCTTGGGCTTTAATTCCGGAGTTGTATTATTATTCATGTGATTCGGGTATTATTAACCATCCCGCGAGATATACGAGAATCATCGGCGCAACACCTGTAAGTATGCAGACCAGCACGAACAAAAAGCGGATAAGCACGGGATCAACGCCCAAATATTCGCCCAAACCGCCGCAGATACCCGCAATCTTCCTGTCAGCACGAGAACGATATAGTTTTTTCATAAGTTTATTTTACCATCTTTGCATTAAAGATTCAACCATTCAAACCGCGGCTGCGGCTGGCAACTGCCGGGCTATGCGGCTGACTTCGCGCATTAGCTGGCTGGCGTAGCCCCATTCATTGTCATACCATGCCATTACTTTGACAAGATCGCCGTCAACAACTTTGGTCAGCGTGGTATCTATTACGCATGCATGAGTGTCCTTTATAATGTCGGAAGAAACTATCTCGTCGCGGGAAACCGCGACTACATCGCGGTAACGGTTGCCGGCGGCCTCTTCGGTGAAGAAACCGTTTATCTCTTCAACCGTGGTGGGCCTGTCCGTAATCATTACAATATCCGAGATAGAGCCTATAGGCACGGGAGCGCGCACGGCAATACCGTCAAATTTACCTTTGAACTGCGGCAATGCGCGCGCGGTGGCCATGGCCGCGCCGGTAGTCGAAGGCACAAAATTCGCCGCCGCCGCGCGCCCCCGGCGCAACGTTTTATGCGCGCCGTCAACCACAAGCTGGGTGGAAGTGTATGCGTGAAGCGTCGTCATAATGGCCTTTTTTATGCCTATCCTCCTGCCTATTATCTCGACTACGGGGGCAATGCTGTTCGTCGTGCAACTGGCGCAGGAAATAAGCGGCGGAAGTTTTTCCGGCTCGTTAGCCCCGTATATCACGGTGGCTATTTCCTCGCTTTTTGAAGGAGCGGACAGTATCACCGTTCGCGCCCCGGCCCTGGCATGTTTCTCCATGCCATCCCTGTCGGTGAATTTGCCCGTGCATTCAAGCACTATGGCTATATCCATTTTGCGCCACGGCAGCTTCTCGGGGTCTTTCTCCGACAACACGGGATAACTCCTGCCGGCAACGATAAGGTTATTACCGTCAACACCCACCACTTTTTCATACCTGCCGTAAACCGTATCATATCTTAAAAGGTAGGCCAGCGTTTCAACCGGCGCCATGTCGTTTATCGCCGCCACTTCCACGCCCGGCGTATCAAGCGCTATTTTAAACGCCGCCCTTCCTATCCTGCCAAACCCGTTTATAGCTATTTTTACCATTATACCCCCCATGTTTATCGCACTGCGATGGTTACTATCATTACAATCAACGCAAGCCAGAAATATGACGATAGTAAAGCGACCGGCGGCTTTCTGCGCTCCGGCTGCAATCCCACCTGTGTGCGTATTGTTGAAAACCACGACGGCACCGAGGCCGCAAGTATCAGCGACGTAACAAGCCCCACAACCGCAAACGGCAGCCATGAAACGCTGCGAATATCGCTTCCCACAGGCGCTATCCATATACCGCCCGCCCACGTTGAAAGAAACACCACCATAAAAAATGCCACCACGCTCGCCCACGGGCCTTTGCGCTGGAAACCCGCGACGAACACTATCGTATATGCTAAAGCGACAATAAGCGATATGATAAAACTTGCAAAAATCATAATACCTCCTGTTGATGTTTGCTAATATCGTAATATGGCAGCCATGGGTTTTCGCCCGGGAATGTTTTCCGGTGATGTTACGTAAACGCTGCCTCCATTTGCAAGCGTATGCAGGCAGGCAAAATCCAGCAAATCCGAATCACCCGGCTGCTCCTTCTTATGAACGCTGACTTTACCGGAAACGGCATCAACGACACCCCAGTATTGTACGTTCTCAGCCGCGAATAGCACATCAATGCGCCCCTGCAAAGCCGCACTAACCACGTCGTCCAGGCGCTCCTGCGCCAGGAATGAACCGGAACCTGAAAGATGCATATAACGGTCAGCCGCATCCTGCATTGACTTACTGTAATGCGGCAGTAAAATAGCCTGCGCGCGCTCGTGCAACTGCTCAGCCGTAGCCTGGTCGGGATTGCCGTTTATCGAATCATCCGCGATATGGCGGTACGTGGCCGCATTACGATAGATGGAAACAAGGTAATTGACGCCCGCAAGAATCAATGGCGACTTCTCACTGGCAAGAAACGGGCGCAGTCCGTCATCTATTTTCCTGAAATATTCTAACAACTCGTCCTTCCACTCATCGTCGGAACCCGTCCCCTGGCCGTGAAAGACTGCGGAGCCGCCGTGCATGCGCCCCGACGTGCCGGCATGATACCGGAGCTGTTGCTCGAACACCTTGTTTTTTAATATATCCTGTATACCCCGCGGTATGGTGTTGACATCCAATTCGTGCAGCCCATAAGCGGACCCTGACAGAAAACGGGTGTGCCGGGCGCTGATGCACAGAACAAAATATTTTCCGCCCGGGCGAAACAACGGCAGCAGGGGTTTTACATGAAAACGTTCGTTAACGCTTACCATCGTCTCGACGGGCAGCGGCAACCGCCAGGCGCGGAAAAAATCGTCCGCGATGAAAACCGCAAGCCCCCTTCCCTGGTGGCTCCAGAAAAGATTGGCGCGCACAAGGCGATGCGCCGGCGCAAGCGCCGCCTCTATATCCGCGCCCGCCCTGCCTTCCATACGCATGAACAGCGCCGCTGATTTAAGCAGATCCTTAAACGCTATCCGGTCACTTTGCGCCTGCCGGCCACCAGGCTCAGAAGGCATGAACAGTGAAATGCACCTGCCGCTCACGTCCATCAGTATTTTTAAATCCTCTCTTGTAAGCATGTCTACATTCATTATTTATACCTTAACCCGTTTCTCCAGGGCATCGCGGACGTATCCTTCAAGCTCCATGGCGCGCTGGATATAAGTGTGTGAATTTTTAACGCGGCCGTGCGCACGGACGCCGATCGCTTTCCTTTCCTCTTCGCTCATTTTTTTGAGGTAATGCAGCACGTGTTCCGGCGAGCAGGCAACAACGATTTCCCTTCCAAGCTCAAAAAAAGTTTCAAGTCCTTCCCAGTAGTTCGCAATTACCGGGGTTCCGCAGGATGCCGCCTCGAATAATGCCATGCACGGCGTATAGCCGGATATTACCCTTTCAGCCTCGGTATAATTGAGGAAAAACCGCTGGGCATTATAAAATGTATTGTATTCCGAAGGCGACATCCGGGTTATCCTGTCAATATTAGGCCAGTTTGAAGGCGACGGTGATGGCGGCCCTGCGAGTATAAACCGCCCATCCCGCCACCTGAAGGCCGGTTCGATGAAAAGCAAATTTAGCGCCGGTTCATGCTCCATGGAAAATGTGCCGAGATAACCCATATCCCATTTTTTTGCGCCGGAACGCGGATAAAATAATTCCGGATCAACGCAATGATAAAGAGATTTTGCGTCGCCAACGTTGTAATGTGATCTCAGTATGTTCAACAGTTGCCCGCCGGCGGTGGACAGGTACAAATCAAAACCGGACACAATTGTGGATGTCGCCGCGGCCGCGGCGCCGCGCCCCATTTGTGAAAGCGTGGCAAATGTGTCGAGATCGTAAAACACGGTTAACCCGTTAGCCGCCTGCAACACCCATTTCCCGACATCCCCTGCTTCCTGGACGTCGGAACCGACGATAACGGCGTCCGCGCCGCCTATTTCATAACGGAAATAATCCTTTAGATTCTCCTCGTTCGAATACATCCGCACGGTTCCGTACTCCGGCCCGATTACATCCCTGTACTCCGCATTCCATGGTATCTCACGCTCAAGAAATAAAACGTTATGCCCCTCTCTCGTCAGCCCCTTCATAAGATTACGGTAAGTTTTAGAATTTTCATTACCCAACGAAGAAGTAACCGACATCCCCATCATGACAAAGTTTAACCGGTTAGCTTTCATATAAACTCACCTGCAAATAAAAAAGCCGCATCGCCTTTAACGGCAATGCAGCAACGTATAAACAACAGCCTCAACAACAAAAATATATACAGCACTCCCCCCCCTTTTTAACCCGGAATTCCATATAGCCGCCCCTGGAAAAAATGTTTTAACAATCACCCGGGAGCAACTACATATATGTTATTAAATATAACCACAAACAGTCAAGCCAGCAACAGCCTGCAAATCGGGCAATGACAAAAACGTATTTAAATCGGGTTGGGCTTGAACAGGAAGTTGTTAAAATAGAACGTCTCTCCCCACTTTGCCTGGTGTATCTTCTCATCAAACATGGAGACAGGCAATAACTTTTTTCCCATGAAGAAATAACCCGTGTAGCCCAGGCCATTAAGGTAGGAAAAAACATCGCTGATGCCAAACCCGGAAAGGTGGCGCGCCTCGCATTCAAATAGAATAACCGGTTTGTCTTCCCGCAAAACTGTTTCGCTTCCCTTGAAAACCTCAAGCTCGTGCCCCTCAACGTCGCACTTTATAAAACGCAATGGCCTTAACTTGTTTACATTACAATAGCTATCCAAAGTGTCGACTTTGACCATAAACGAATGAAAGCCATCCCTTGCTCTTACTTCAAACGATGCACCCGGCGAATATTTTTTTCCTGTTTCGGGAATTGTCATTCTGCATTCACCCTGGCGTGAAGACAGCCCTATCGGTTCGATAACCACACTTTTATACACCGTCGCATCAAAAAACTTCCTGATATAATTTGCGATATCCGGCTGGGGCTCAAAAGCAATAACTTTCCCCTCATGCCCAACCGATTTTGCCATCCAATAAGTATATCCGCCCTTGTTCGCGCCTATGTCAATGGCAATATCTCCGGGGGAAAGATTGTCAATTATACTTTTAATCTCACCACGATCACTTTTTAACCTGTATGTCCATGCCCTCCATATAAATCTAAACCTGTTTATACCGGGTTTATCCAGATATGGTTTACTAACCATATTATTTAAAAAGAACGATACCACCACTTTGGCAGCACTCACAATTTTATTCTTCACACTTAACAACAGGCGATAAATCTTATTCTGATTATTCATTCTCGCACCTCTG
>MGVF01000121.1 GCA_001800355.1 Elusimicrobia bacterium RIFOXYA2_FULL_50_26 | reverse complement strand
AACAGGTCTATAAGATCCATGCCCGGCTCGTTATAGTAACCTGTGGCGTTTTTGATTTTGGGCAACGTGTAATCCGGCAGGGCAAATGAAATCGTTCCCCCATCCGCCGGGATTGACAATGTTCCGGCGGCATCCGCGAAAATATGGCCGCGTTTTATGTCGAGTCGCCGCCCGGATGATAGAATTACGGTAAGTCGGTTAACGTATTTGCGCGTGGGGCCGAATTTAAAACCCCTGCTGCCGGATGCGTTTGTCGCCACATTGCCGCCGACAAAGGAAGTTTGTTCGGTGGGGTCTGGCGCATACATGAAGTTGCGTTCAGTGGCCGCTTTTTTTAATGCCGCCACGGTTACCGCGGGTTGCACAATAGCGATGGCCCCGGCGGCCGAGATTTCCCTTATTTCGATAATGCGGTTTAGAGCTTCAAGAGAAAGCACCGTCCCGCCGAACGGCACGCGCCCGCCGGTAACGCCTGTCCCGCCGCCGGAAACAGTTACCGGCGTGCGTTTGGCGGATGACTCTGCAAGAAATTTCGCCACTTCTTCGGAATCGGCAGGGATTACTACAGCCTGCGCATTTCCCCCCAACAATCCGGAAGCGTCATCGAAATATGATTGAATAATATCCTGCCGGGTTTTTATAAGCATACAAAAATCTATGCGCGGAGAGATATGGAGAGTTTTTGCAAATCGGCGATTATGCCGTCAAGCAGTTGGCCGGCTTCCTGGTCGGTGAGAGTATGCGTCGCGGGATGGAAGGTAAGGTTCATCGTATAGCTTCTTTTGTCGGCCCCCAGCTTTTGATCGTCTTCATATATGTCGTCCAGCCGGCAGGAGAGCGTTATGTTTTTTGCGGGCGGCACGGATGCCGAAACCGTGGCGGAGATTTTTGAGAAGGCGATATTCTTAGGCGCAAGTATTGAAAGATCGCGTTTTACAGGCGGGAAACGGTCGAGCGATTCGTACAACGGCGGCTGCCGGTTCCAATTCTGCTCGATAGCCGAAATATCAAATTCCGCAAAGGCAACCGTTGCATTGTATTCGGGCCTCAACATGCCGAATTCGCCCAGCATTGTGCCGTTAGCTTCCAGCCGCGCCGACTGCCCGGGGTGAAAATATGCGGACGGGGCGCTGTTTTCCGTTACGGTGAACTTATTACCGTCGCAGAATATGCTTTCGATAATGCCTTTAATGAAATAATAATCATACGTACGCGGAGCGGAATTATTTTTCCATGCCCACCATTGCTCCCACACATTGCCGCAGGCAAGGATGGCTAATGATTTACGTTCCCCCGCTTTTGTAAAAATCGTGCCGGTTTCGAACAACAGTATTCTCTCGTTGCCTTTGCCTGAATTAAGTATAAAGTTTTTCCACAGTCCCGGCAACAGCGAAGGCCGCAATGCCTCGTTTTCCTTCGATAAAGGGTTTGCGATAAGGTGCGCAGGCTCAAGTGAGAAAAATTCCAGGGATTTTTTCTCGGAGAAACTGTAATTGACAGCCTCCGAGAATCCCAGCGAGGCAAGCCGCGCGCGCGCGATGTTTTCTGCGCTTTCCGCTTTTTTGCCTTCGCGAATGTCCGGCATTACTGGCATGACGGCCGTCGGCACGTGTTCGTAGCCTTTGATCCGTATCAACTCTTCCAGCAGGTCGGTTTCCTGCTTTAGATCCAGGCGCCAGGAAGGGACATCAACGCTTAGCGCATCCCCGGCGGGCGTAACCTTGCAGCCCAGTAACGACAATATTGATTCGGCTTCCTTTGAAGTGAACGGCACGTCCAAAAGATGCGCCGCGCGCGCAGGCCTCAGCGTAATGTTAACCGGCACGAATGTTTTAGTGGTAACATCTTTACGCGCCCGCAGCGTTCCGCCGGAAAGCTCTTCGATAAGATTGATGGCGCGCCAGCCGGCGAGTTCCGCGGAATCCCATGAACAGCCGCGCTCAAAACGATAGGATGAGTCCGTGGAAATACCGAGCGTTTTTGACGTGCGCCTTACGCTATACGGGGCAAACAGCGCGCTTTCCAGTAGAATTGACCTGGTTGACTGGCTTACGCCCGAGTCCGCGCCGCCGATAATGCCGGCCACCGCCTGCGCCCGCGAATTGTCGGCGATAACCAGCATGGAATCCGCAAGCGGGTATTCTTTGCCGTCAAGCGCATTAAATTTTTCGCCCGGCTGCGCGCGGCGTACAGTCAACGCCTTGCCGTCAAGTTTATCAAGATCGAATGCATGAAGCGGATGTCCCATCTCAAGCAGGACGTAGTTGGTTATGTCAACGATGTTATTTATCGGCCTTAAGCCGCATTTTTCAAGCCGTTGCGCCATCCACGCGGGAGACGGCGCCACCGTAACGTTTTCTATTATAGCGCCGGTATAACGCGGGCATAACTCGCTTTCAAGTATGGTAACGTTTACATCCGCCGGTATGCTTTTTTGTTTTGTATCGGGAAAGGTGACGGGTTTACGCAGTTTGGCCGCTATCTCGCGGGCTATGCCTGCGTGGCTCAACGCATCGGGGCGGTTGGTCGGTATCTCAACTTCTATCGTGGTATCTCCGCCGGAAAGAGCTTCGGCCAACGGCTTGCCGGGCGCTATCGAATCCGGCAATACCATGATGCCTGCCGATTCCTCGCGCAATCCAAGTTCGCGTTCGGAACATATCATGCCTTGTGATTCAACGCCGCGGATCTTCGCCTTGCCGATTTTCAGCCCGCCCGGCAGTTCCGCGCCGATAAGCGCAAGCGGAACTACCTGGCCTGCCGCCACGTTCGGTGCGCCGCAGACAACGGAAAACGTTGACTGTCCGTCCGTAAGCGAGCATAGCGACAGCTTGTCCGCATTGGGGTGTTTCTGCACGTCAAGAACCTTTGCGGTTATGACGTTTTTCCACGTGGCGCCAGCTGCCGACGGAACCGTCGCCTCTATGCCGAGAAACGTAAGCATACGCGCGATATCGGAAGGCGACTCGTCAAACGCTACAAAATCCTTGAGCCAGAGATAAGAAATTTTCATAAAGTGAATTTAAAACTGTTCTAAAAATTTTAAATTGTTTTCGTAAAACAGGCGGATATCGTCAACGCCGTATTTGAACATGGCGAAACGTTCCACGCCGATGCCGAACGCGAAGCCCGTATATTTTTCAGGGTCGTAATTTACCGCCTTGAAAACGTTGGGATGCACCATTCCGCAGCCCAGCATTTCAAGCCAGCCGGTGCCTTTGCAAATACGGCAGCCCGCTCCTTTGCAGATAGTGCATTGTATGTCAACCTCGGCGGACGGTTCGGTGAACTGGAAATGAGACGGGCGGAAACGCAGGTCAACGTTTGCGCCAAAAAAGCGGTGAACAAAAAGCGTCAATATGCCTTTTAGATATGAAAACGTGATGCGTTCGTCCACCGCAAGCCCTTCCACCTGGTGGAAGATCGCCGAATGCGTGGCGTCGGTGGCTTCGTTGCGGAATACCCTGCCCGGTACAATGACTTTCAGCGGCGGATTCTGCTTCTCCATAACATGCACCTGCACCGGGGACGTATGCGTGCGTAAAAGCCGCTTATCGCCGGCAAGGTAGAACGTATCCTGGTTATCGCGCGCCGGGTGGTCGGGCGGAATGTTCAGGGCTTCAAAATTGTACCAGTCGGTTTCAAGCTCCGGGCCCTCGGCTACGGAAAATCCGAGTGAGACGAAGATTGAGGAAATCTCTTCCAGGGTCTGGCGAAGCGGATGAAAACGTCCGCGCGAAAACGGGAATCCCGGCAGTGTTGTGTCAATTCTGTCGGCCGCCAGTTTTTCGCCGATGGATTTTCTTTTAAGCGTGGCGGTTTTATCGGCTATCATCCGCTCCAGTTCTTCGCGCAGCACATTTGCCTGTTCACCCGTTGATTTCCGTTGCTCAATCGGCAGGCCGGCCAGCCCGCGGAGAATTTCCGTCAGGTGGCCTTTGCGCCCCAAAACGGTAACGCGAACCTTTTCCAGGGTTTCTATGTCGCCTGCTTCCTCTATGCTGTGGCGCGCCTGCCGGCCTATTTCAATAAGTGTTTCAAGCATATTTTTATGATTATAACCTTGATTTAGGATGCGATGCTTTCTTTGGCCAGCGCGGCGAGTTGCTTGAACGCTACGGCGTCTTTTACCGCTATCTCGGCAAGCATTTTGCGGTCAACCGCGACGTTGGCTTTGCGAAGCCCGGATATAAAACGGCTGTAGGACAGGCCTTCTTCGCGTGCCGCCGCATTAAGCCGGACAATCCAGATCTGACGGAAGTTAGCCTTCTTGTCTTTACGATCCGTGTAGGCATAGCGCAGGGATTTTTCAAGCTGCTGGATGGTCATGCGCCAGCGGTTTTTCTTTGTTGCGTAATATCCCTTTGCAAGTCTAAAATATTTTTTCTTTTTCTGCCGCGTATGAACAACGCTCTTTGCTCGCATGATTGACTCCTTTAAATTTTATGCGTAAGGAAGATATTTTTTTATGATTTTTGCTTCGTTCTTCGCCAGGATGCCGCTGCGGCGCAACTTCCTGCCGCGGCTGGATTTCATGCCGGTAAGAAGATGGCGTTGGCCGGCTTTCTTGTGTTTCACTTTCCCTTTTTTTGTGACGGAAAAGCGTTTTTTTGCTCCACTATGGGATTTCATTTTAGGCATGACGGCTCCTTTATGTCGCATCCCTTGAATGCGGGACGTACTTTCGCTTAGTTCAAATTGTATGTATATCTATATGTTATTTTTTTGGCACGAACGTCAGGATAAGCCTGTTTCCCATCATGGAAGGGTTGTGTTCCAGGTCTCCGTTTTCTACAAGCATTGTTTTGATTTTTTCGCCCAATGCCCTGCCAAGGTCCCTGTGTTGCATTTCTCTTCCCATGAATACGATGGTAACCTGGACCTTGTTCTGTTCCGACAGAAATTCGCGGGCATGCTTGAGCTTTATTTCAAGGTCATGCTCGGAAATACGGGGGCGGACGCGCACTTCCTTTAACTGTCCGCCTTTCTGTTTTTTACGCGCATCTTTAGCCTTTTTGTCTTCCTCGTACCTGAACTTGGAAAAATCCAGGATTTTACATACGGGCGGGCTGGCCTGGGGAGCGATTTCTACAAGGTCCCTTCCTCTTTCCTGCGCCAGCCGCATTGCATCCGTTGTTTGCTTTATACCGACCTGTGTGCCGTCTTCATCAATAAGCCTGACCTGTGGAACACGGATTTGGTAGTTGATACGCATTCTTCTGTCTACGGTAACCTCCCATGTTGCCGCTCGCCACGCCTCTACGGCGGTTTGCTTTTTGCGGCGGTCAACAAAAAAAGGACGGCATTAAATGCCATCCCTGAATGTAATACTGCTACACTTTATTAATAACCTTTTTCCCATTGGGTGAAGGTGAGCCGGGACGGCTGCTTCAAATATTGAAATAATAACTGATGTTACGCAGTGTGTCATTGCGAGGAGCCTTCGCGACGAAGCAATCTCGTCGTTTTGATACGAAACAGCAAGATTGCTTCGCTTCGCTCGCAATGACAGCAACTTTGGTATTTCTTGCGTAACATCAAATAATAACTAACATTAGCAAAAAACTAATTTATTGTCAAATCCTGCCGGCGGCTTCGGTTTTCAGCAGTTCTATGAAATCTTCAACCTTTATGGCGCCCATGTCTTTGCCATGCCGGCTTCGCACCGCCACGGTGCCGGCCTGTTTTTCCCTCTCGCCGATAACAGCCATGTACGGTATTTTTTGCAGCGTGGCTTCGCGTATTTTAAGGTTGATCTTTTCGTTGCGGCCGTCGCACTCGGTGCGGATGCCGGCGTTTTTGAGTTTTAAGGTTACCTCTGCGCAATACTCGGCCTGCTTATCCGTGATGTTTAGAACAGTCGCCTGCACGGGCGCAAGCCAGAGCGGGAATGCTCCGCCGTAATGCTCGATAAGTACGCCCATGAAGCGTTCCATAGAACCCATTAGTGCGCGGTGAACCATGTACGGACGCGCGCGTTTGCCCTCGTTGTCCACGTAGGTTATATCGAAACGCTCGGGCAGGTTAAAATCAAACTGTATCGTAGAACATTGCCACGGGCGTCCCAGGCAATCTTTTACCTTTACGTCTATCTTGGGGCCGTAAAACGCGCCGCCGCCCTCGTCAACTTTAAAGGGCAGCCCGGTTTTGGAGAGCGCCGCTTTCAGCGAGTCTTCCGCTTTTTGCCAGTCCTCGATATTGCCTGCATATTTATCGTGGGGGCGTGTGGCAAGATATATTTCAAATTCGTTAAACCCGAAAGTGCGCAGGAACTCAAGAGCCATGTTGAAAACGGAAAGTATCTCCTCTTCAATCTGTTCCGGCATTACTATGATGTGCGCGTCGTCAATGGAAAAGCCGCGCACCCTTAAAAGTCCGTGCAACACGCCGCTTTTCTCAAAGCGGTATACGGTGCCGAGTTCCGCGATGCGGATAGGCAGTTCCCGGTAAGAATGAAGCTCCGTCTGGTAAATCATGATATGGCCGGGGCAGTTCATCGGTTTGACGCGGTATGGCCTGCCCTCTATTTCCATGGGAGCGTACATCATGTCGGCATAATTTTGCAAATGGCCGCTGACGCGGTAGATCTCTTCGCTTGCTATATGAGGCGTGGAGACAAGCTGATAGCCGCGCGCGGCGTGAAGGTCGCGCCAGTAGTTTTCCACGATGTTTTTTATTATTGTGCCTTTGGGATGCCAGTGGACAAGCCCGCCGCCGACACTTTCATGAATGCTGAATAGCTTCAGATCCTTGCCAAGCCGGCGATGGTCGCGTTTTTTTGCTTCCTCGATTTTTTTGAGGTGGTCGTCAAGTTCCTGTTGAGTGAAAAAGGCGGTGCCGTAAATGCGCTGTAATTGCTCGCGCTCGGAATCCCCCCGCCAATATGCTCCGGCGATGGAGAGAAGTTTGAAATGTTGCACCTGGCCCGTTGAAGCTGCGTGCGGGCCGCGGCAAAGGTCTACAAATTTTCCTGATTCGTAAAGCGTTATTTCTTCGCCGGCGGGCAGGGCATTGATAAGTTCAACTTTGTATTTTTCCTGTTTTGACGTAAAAAAAGCGAGAGCGTCCTCACGGGATTTCGGTATGCGGGTGAAAGCGGCGTTTTCTTTTACTATCTCGCGCATCCTCTGCTCGATCTTTTCAAGGTCTTCCGGCGTAAACGGTGCGGGGCGGTCGAAATCGTAGTAAAAGCCCTCGTCCGTTGCCGGCCCGATGGCGATCTTTGTCTCGGGGAATAGATCAACCACGGCTGCGGCCATGATATGGGCTGCGGAATGGCGAAGCGTTTGAATGTCGAACGGCGGCATGGTTTTATTCATTGTTTTATTTTCCTGATTTTGTGAGGTTGTATAAAGGTATTATTCTTGTGGTTGTAAGCTAAACTGCCCGATAGAGGACTCGAACCTCTGACCTCTTCCATGTCAAGGAAGCGCTCTAACCAACTGGGCTAACCGGGCGTAT
>MGVF01000120.1 GCA_001800355.1 Elusimicrobia bacterium RIFOXYA2_FULL_50_26 | reverse complement strand
CCAGGCTATAGCCGAACAAAACCCATTGCAAACTTATTACGCAAAGCATTATCGCGCACTGCATAAGGACGCTTAGCACATTTTTTTTGCGCACAAGCCCGCCGTAAAAAAAGGCAAGCCCCGGCAGCGTCATAAGCATGACGAATGCGCTTGCGGTCAAAACCCATGACGTATCACCCGAATCAACGGAAGGCGCCACAGCGTCGGCGGGCGCAGTCTCGATTTGCATGGCAGGCACAGCTTCGACCGCCGGCGCTATCTGTTCAGCCGCCGCCACGCCGGCTGAAAAAAACCCCGTTACAATTATGGCAAACAAAAGTTTCCTGTATGTAAACATGTCAGTCTCCTTGTAAAATAAAAAAAACTACCATCCCGGTTTTCGAGTACAGTAGCAACTTTGCATTTTTGGACTACCATGTCCACACTATTGATGATTATTGAGAAATAAAAAAACCCCCGTATCATCTCTGATACCGGGGACATCCTTGTCCTTGTGATGATTATAGAAAACTTTTACGTATTCGTCAAATTATTAAAACTGCAGGGATATGCCGAAGCGGTGGGATGTGCCCAGGTTGTCATGGCCGTGCCATGCATTGTGATAGGCGAAAGCGTAATCCAGGCGGTAGTCGCGCCAGGCAAAGCCGGCGCCTGAAGTAAATTCAGTCTCATCAAGGCCGGCTCTTATGGTTAACGCGGTGCGGCAGGTGTATTCCGCGCCGAAATGGTATTTTTCGTTTCCGCCTTCGGATTTGCTTACGTCCATGGCCATCAGGAAACTGTCATTGAACAACCTGTATCCCAAACCCGCCCTGACGGTAAACGGGTACTTTTCCGCCTTCTCTTGCAGCTTCAGCACGGGGGCGATGACATTCTGCAAACTTATGCCTGCGGAAAGCGGCGACAAAACCCCGCCGGGTGCGCCGGCATTGATAAATGCCCCGACGTCAGTTCCGTAACCCGTGGCGGAAACAGAATTTATATTTTGATTTACAGCCTTGAGGCTGACGCCTGCGGAAATAGATCTGCCGGATTCGTTCATGCTTAATAAGCGCTTGGCATATGACACAATTACGGCTGTTTCGTACACGCCGGCCACGCCTTTTTCATAATTAAACTCGTCGCGCAGCTTAAAATCGGACGAACTTAAAGATGCTACCGCTATGCCGATGCTCCCATATTGTTCAAGTGGACGTCCGTAAGAAGCGAAACTATAGTTTGTCTGCTCGTATAAAGCCGCATACATGGCGCCAAGCTCCTGGCGCGTAAGCTGTGTCAAGCCGGCAGGGTTCCAGTAAACCGCGCTTGAGTCGTCGGCAACGCCGGTAAACGTTTTGCCCATGCCCAGCGAACGCGCGCTTGCGCCGAAGCTCAAAAAAGCTCCCGGCCGGCCGCCATCTTCGCCGGCAAAACAAGCATTAAACGCCGGCAAGCATTGCGCCATTATTAAAGTAATAATTATTCCCGCCTTGTTTATCATTTTACCACCAGCACCTTGAACTTCCTGCTGTTGCCGTCGGCGCGGACGTAAATTATGTAGCCGCCGTTGGAAACAATATCGCCATGGCCATTCCTGCCGTCCCACACAAGTTGATTCAACCCCGCGCGCGCATTTACCCCGCCGGAAGCGATATCCCACGTTTTTACAAGGTTGCCCAGGAGATCATATATGGCTATCGTAACATTACTTTCCGAGAGGAGATAATATTGTATCGTGATAGACTGCCTTTCGGGGTTAAACGGGCTGGGGTAGCCGCTCAAATCGTCAAGCGATCTTTCCGGCGCAAGGAAACCCGCGACACAAAATATGCCGAATGACGGCGATTCCGCGTCTATCTGCTGGTCTGGCTCGCTTGCGCATTGTGCGCTGCCCAAAAGCGCCGGGCTTAAATATTCCGTGCCTTGTATCGAAGGCGGCATACCATAAACAAGGGCGGCGCCGCGCTCCGCATTGCCCAACTGGTAAAACCTCAGATTGAACATGCGCTTAGCGTCCTGCTGCCAGCCGGCGGCAGTCATCTGGCCGTTAACCTTGCATGTAATTGTCAACGGCCGCGCCAGGTTTTCCTTCACTGCAATGTCGTTCATATCTTTAAATAATACAAAATACGCTTTCTGCCTAAGCAGCCATTGCATGGGATATGCTATCCCGGGCAGTTCCGCCATTTCAATGAATCCTGTTTCACAGTATCCGTCGCAGGGCAAACAATGCGGCGGGATGACAATCTTCAATCCCGTTTCTTCATCCTCTATCGTTGCGCCTTCGCTTGCCTTTATACATGTCCTGAAACTGAAATGGTATGTTTCAAGCCTGTTAAGCACCCTGTCCGAAACCGCGCTTGAAATTGTTATGTCATAATTTGTATTGTTCTTTAATTTGCCGTACATAGCAAGCGTGCAGGTTGCAGTGTCGTAACGCATATCGAAGTCTTTTATCTTTCTTCCTTTGCTTTCCGAAACTGTAACATCACCCTGCCAGCCGGCGCTCTTTACGTTTTCACTGAACACTACTCTTATCTCCCGTGCGTACTTAGGCTGCACAATCGCCATGTCGCCCGGCCAGGTGGATGCCACGGAAGGCCTTGTGCCGTCAAAAAAGGCCGTAAATGATTTCTCCGTCTCCGTGTTGCCAACGTTATCGGTAGCGTAATATTTCACAGTATGAAGCCCGTCGGCAACAAACGACAGATCAAGCGAAGGCTCATTTGGCTGCGCTATTCTTGTGTCGCCCGCATCAACTGAATAAGTGATAGCTTTCACGCCGCAGGCCACATCGCAGGAAAGCGGGTCAAGAGAATCGGCCGCAAAAGCTGCACGGCTATTGACATACGTTACGCCATCTTCAACAACCTGGTAAGCGCCGTCCGAAACAGATATGCCGCTTTGCGGCGAGGTGGTATCAACTATAATTTCGTAATATTTCCGTTGTTCAACGTTGCCCGAATTATCTACGGCGAAAAACCCTACTTTATACGCGCCCTCGGCAGCGAGAATGATGGGACCCGAATAGACACCGGAGCTTGAACCAATTGTGTATACGATGCGCTCAACCCCGCTGCCGGCGTCCACGGCGGCCAGCAAAATTTTTGAATCTCCCGCGGTATAAATTTTATCGGCATCCCGGTACTGCGCGCCGATAACCTGGAGCGTTGTTTCCGGAGCGGCAACATCATCCGGCATTTCAATTTTAAGCGTGCCGTATTCCGTTGCAGATTTATACCTGTTATCGCCGTCGAAACGAATGCGGACGGGATAGCTTTCTTTCTGCGGACTGAACGAAAAATTAAACGTTGCGGTGTTGCCCGCAAGCGTTGTTTGCACAAGTGTTTGCCACTGGCTGCCGTTGTCGTATTCAAGATAGAAAGTCTTAGGTTCGTCCGATTGATGAAGCAACTCGCGCCCGGCGGCATCCGTAATTTTGGCTACATAGATGTTCGCGCCGGTCGAATAATACGTAAAATACGGCTGCGGCACTGAAACCCTGGCTTTCAGTATCGTAATTTCCTTCTGCGCCCGGGCGGGCAGGTTGTGCGCATCGCCCGCGAAACTCATTTGCAGCGCGTATTGCCCGGGCAAAGTTTCCGTCATATCCATGACAGCATAGCTTATGCCGTTATTTTCGGTTGCGGACGTAACGCTGCCGGATGCGATTACATATTCCAGCGGTGAGCCGGCTATAGGCTTGGCCGACGAACCGCTTAAAGAAGCCCGCAATTCCAGAGGATCGCCGTATTCTATCAGATTGTTGCCATAGTAGGATATTGACGCAATATCCGGGATGACGGAAACCACGGAATTTGTTCTCGTTTCCTCAGGCACCGAGGGAAAGAAGACTGTTGCGTAGTTTACTATTTCCTGGCCCGGCGTGGCGCTGCCTTTTACCTTTACGTTTATTTCGAATTTACCGCCCTGCTTCGGGCCGACTTCGCCCTCGTTGTCTATAAACACCGTAAGAAGGCGCGTCGCGGGGTTGTAGCGACAGGCAAAATCCGCGGGCGTTTCCGTGTTGCTTTCATAATCTATGCGCGCGCAGTTGGTTACAGAAACACCCGTATCGTCAATGTTTTCGCACAGCACATCTGTCACATATACCCCGTACGCCTTGCCTTCGCCTACATTCTCAAACTTTACCGTATAGCTTATCGCCTGGCCGGGCAATACCCATCCGTCGGGTCCTGTCATTTCATTCGGATCGCCGGCAATAATAACCATGCTTACGTTACCGTTTACCGCGCCAATACTTCCGTCGCCTGACGGCGGGTTGGAACCGGGAGGCGGAGGCGGGGGCGGCCCATCGTCTGCCGGATTTAATGGATTCATGTTATACGATACTTCCACACCGTCAGGCACGCCGCCACCGTCGGTATCAGGATTCCGGGGGTTCGTCCCGTGCCGGTATTCGTTAAGATTATTTAAATTGTCTCCATCATTATCGGCGTTAGGGTCAAGATCCCCGCCGTGCGCACGTTCCCAGTTGTCCGGCATGCCGTCGCCGTCACGGTCTTCGCTGTCAACAAGCTTAAAAGCGAATTCCCTGCTCTCTTCAAGATTATAGTTGTTTGCCACGTTCACTCTTACAGTGTGGTCGGCAAAACTTAACGGCGCGGGCGGCGTGTAGGTAATGCAATAGTACGGGCTGGATCCGCCTACGCTCGCGCTTTGCGTTACATCCTCGCCGTCAACGCTCATGGCAAGCAGCTTCATGCCCATCTTTGACTCAAAATGAGCTTCGATCGGTATCACCTGCGGATTTGACCCGGAATACTCCTTAGTGCCGGTAGGCTTAACATCGCCGCAAATGGGGAATGCGGTGTAAATATCGTGGATAATGCTTATGCCTTTTGAGCCGTCAAAAACCTTTAATGACGTTCCACTTACGCTGCATGAAATTGTATCGCTTATAACCTTTCTTGACTGTGTTGCAGGCAATTTGTACGACCACGCACCGGCATGGTTTATGGTTATACTGGAATTAACGTCACCACCCATGAATAGCACACAATGACCCGTCCTAAGCAATATATCCCCCGGTTTAATATCTGCGGGGTTAGTAATGCGGATACAATTACTTGGTATATCCCCTGTCCCGCCAACGCTTGCCCCAAGCGCCTGCGACACAAAACTGGAACAATCTATACCGGTAAAATTCTTATCGTTGGCAGTCTGAGGATCCTCTCCCCGCCGGCCCGCTATCCAGCCAAGGCCAAGTTTACTTCCGAAACTTGCAGGATCATCACTGCGCTTATTCGCATAAGCTACGCCTTCATAGTTACAACCAACTTCGTACGGCCAAATTAACCTTCTTACTACGTTTTCATCGCTAATCCTTTGTATTTCCTTATGGTATTTGTAAAAGGCTTCTCGCCGGTCATCTTCACGGTTATTAGCATACGCAATGGGTGTGCTACCATTTATCAGATAAACTCCGCCAATATCAAGTACATTCGATGAACTTGGATGCCATACTTTAGTAAGGTATGGATAAATCCGGTCTGGTATTCCTTGGCGGGTCGTAGCAATAGATTTATCTATCACGACAAAGAAGATATTAAATACTATTAAAAGTTTTATAAGATTCATGTTATTTTAGTTTAGATTTATAGAGTGTAAGGGTTTCAAACTTAAAAAATAAATTCCCATATAGACCAACATTCGATTCAACCTTTGTGATCGTTAAACAATCACCTTGTAGTAAATAAAATTGGCCTCTACTTTCATATCCTTTTCCAAAAGCGACACTAAAATATATTTCTCCGGTATTATGTATTCCAAAACCATAGAAGCTATAATCTAGCGGATAATCGTTTCTTAATGGAATGATTACCTTCTTAAATCTGTCCCCCCTTATGCAATATATCTCATGTATTGAGTCCTTCGGAATTATTGCTTTAAGATCGCCTTCTTTTCTGCTCCGCCAAGCCTCTTCCAAAGGAA
>MGVF01000119.1 GCA_001800355.1 Elusimicrobia bacterium RIFOXYA2_FULL_50_26 | reverse complement strand
TCGCCATTCATTCATCGCTTGCGCTCTTCCTCCAGCATCGCGGCTCATTTTTTTAAATGAATATTAATGTCCTTGCCTTCAGCGGTTTTGTAAATTTTATCGCAGCCGCCTTCCTGGCAATCCATTCCCTTGCCGGCCGCCGGAAAACCCCCCATGCCTTGAGTTTCACCATATTTAGCTTTGGCGTAGCGCTTTACGGGTTTTTTTACCTTTTATGGGCTACCGCGCCCCGTGAATCCGCGGCGATGACATATTTCACCGTTCTTTTTGCGGCTATAATACTGATAAATATGAGTTACCTCTATTTCGTTTTCGATCTAGTGGGGATTACCAGGACTAAGACAAGAGAACTTACCATAGTATGGGTTATCAGCATAGTTTTCCTTATACTTAATTTCGGCCATTTCATGTATGAAAACGTTGAATTGCGCCATAATCTCGGTTTCTGGCCCATACCGAAGTTCTATTTCGATATTTACCTGGTCTTCTGGTTTTTTCAGTGTTTTTACGGGCTTTACTTCCTGCTACGGGAGATTATTTACGGCACAGGGATAAGAAGGGAGCAGTTTAAATACATAACGTTCGGTCTTGCGCTTGGTTTTGCCGGCGGCGCATCCAACTGGCCGGTATGGTACGGCATTTCGCTGCCGCCGTATCCTAACATACTCATAAGCGTAGGCATGATGATAACTTATTATGCCAAGACCCGTTACCAACTTATAGATTTCAAAGTTTTCCTGGCGCGAACAATCCTGTTTGCGATTCTTTACGTATTTGTTTTCGGCATACCGCTTTTCCTTAGTCATAATTTTCCGTCAACATGGGAATTTTCGATATACCTTGCCATAATGCTGGCAACGCTTGGGCCGGTGGTGTATTACTTCCTTGACAAGAAAACGCAGAAAATACTTTTGGCGGAGAATACGCGCTACCAGCGGATATTGACACAGATGACGGAAGGTCTTATAAGGGAACACAACCTTGAGCGGCTGCTGCGTCTTACCGTGCTTATCGTAAAACGAGCCCTGAACGTGCGTTTTGCAGCCATCCTGCTGCGCGATGAGGACGGGCAGAATTACAGGATACGCGCCATGACTCACACCGCCGTCAAGTGTCCGTTCCTGGTATTTCCGGTTGAAGATCCTCTCGTTCGTTTCATAGAAGAAAAAGGTGAGGCTTTCACCTGCGCGGAATTGCATGGTGATATAAAAGCGGCAATGTGCGCAGGTTTTGAGTCAGACCTCGTAATACCGGCATTCAAGGGGAAGCTGCTTCTTGGGTTTCTTATCCTGGGCGAAAAACTTAACAGGACGATATATTCCATGGAGGATATAACCATTTTCAAGGCGCTTTCAAATCAACTGGCGCTGGTGATAGATAACTGCATGTTCATGGATGAATTCAAACAAACCCAGCAGAAGCTGGCTGGCGCCGAAAAACTGGCGGCTATCGGCGGCATGGCCGACGGCGTGGCGCACCAGATAAAAAACAGGTTAAGCCAGTTTTCCGTAGCCGGAGAGGCCATAGTGTCGGAAGTTGACAAGATTATGCATGCTCATCCAATGGTTATAAGCCATACCCCCGCAATACAGGAAAGCATGAATTTTTTCAGGGAGATCGCCGCTTCCATCATGGAAAACGTAAAAAAAACGTCCAGCGTTATCCGCGGGATACTTAATTTTGCGCGCACCGAAGAGAAAGACGGCTATTTCAGCGATTTCGACATTACCGACATTATACAGCAATCCGTAGAGCTTATTAAAGTCAAACACAGGCTGGACGTGTTCCCGCTAAAGAACGAATTATCGGGCGACTCCGTCTACGGCGTAAAGGCGCAATTGCTTGAATGTGTGTATAACGCGCTGGATAATTCTTTCGAAGCGATCATGGAAAAGTATAACTATTTTCTCAATGAGGCCGAAAAACAGCAGTTCGTGCCGGAAATCGTTTTTAAATTATTACAGATACAGCAGCGCGCCGTTATAATGATCTCAGATAACGGTATCGGCATCAAGGATGAAAACAAAATGAAAGTTTTCAGCGCATTTTTTACCACAAAGTCATCCTTCAAGTCGGGAACCGGCATCGGCGCTTACGTCATGAAGCGAATCATCGAGGAAAACCATCACGGCAGAGTCTGGTTCGAATCCGAGTACGGCAAAGGCACCACCCTCTACATAGAACTCCCCGGCAAAAAGATTTAACTCATTTCCTCTCCCCGACGGGGAGAGGGTTAACCCTGCAACGTTAAGTAGGAATGCCATTGGCAAGGTGGATTTTGGAGCGAAACGAAGGAATATTTTTTGCTGCGTAGCATTAGCTACGTTAGAAAAATATTCCGAAGTTGCAGCCCAAAAGCCACCTTGCCCTTCGGGGAAGCCCATATTTGGCCAATTTCCGCCAAACGCCGACTTACGTATCGCAGAGGATACGCCGCGTCGTCGTTTGACGCAAATTGGCTCAAATCTAGGCTTCCCAATGGCATACCTACTCAACGTTGTAGGGTTAAGGTGAGGGGGGACGTTATACGTTGTTCTAAACTCCAGATTTGCAACAGCCGAAAATTTTGATATTATTGTAGCATGCAACCTAAACAGGTTTACGGGCTTGGCGGCGCCGGGAAGGCTTATTTTGTTCTCGCGCAGGCGCCCGCCTCCGGTGCCATTATAGTTGTCGCTGATGAAGATGAACTCCCCTGGTGGCGTGATAATTTATCCGCCCTGGGGCGTTTTTTTTCAGATACCGTCGTCTGCCCATTTCCCGCCGCGGACAAGTTCGCGCGACTGTACTCTTTAGCGGTTATATCGGTTGCGCCGCGCGCCATAATTCTTGCAAGCCCTGAATCGCTCGCCTCAAAAACGCTTTCCCCCGAATCGTTGCAACGGCAAACCATCCGTTTCGAGGCCGGTAGAAGCTGCCATTTGCAGGAAATGGCAGGCGCTCTTGCGCGCAACGGCTATGTCAGGGAGGAGTTCGTCGAGGAAGAAGGCCATTTCAGCCGGCGCGGGGAAATACTGGATATTTGGGCGGTGGGGCAGCCTTCTCCCTGGCGCATAGTTTTCAATTATGATACCGTCGAATCAATTCGCCGGTTCGACGTAACCACCCAACGTTCGGAAGAATTCATCTCCGCCGCCACGGTGCTGCCCGCCGATGAGATTGCCGAAACCACTCTTTACGGATACCTGCCGCCTGAAACGCCGCTGTTTGTTGACGTTGACACATCCCTGGTTCCGGATTTACATTTATATAATTCGCTTACAGTTCATACTCCGCTTGAGCATGGCAACGATGCGTTCGACGCAGGTTTTCGCCCTTTCATCCGCTGGGCGGGAAATTTTCCGCTTTTTCTCGATGAATACCGCAAGTTTTCAGGCAGGGGTTTTACCACTGTAATTTTCTGTGCCAACCGCGGCGAGCAGGAGCGGCTGGAAGACCTGTTCGCCGAGAATCGCTGGCACGGCAACATCCCTGAAATGGTTATCGGCACGCTCCAGGACGGGTTTTTCTCGGAAACTGAAAAACGCGCGTTTTTCGCGGCGCAGGAAATACTATACCGCAGGCGCCCCGTTCATTTTCCCCAATCCAAAGCCGGCCGCCGGCTTGAGGGGCTATGGGAAATATCGCCGGGCGATTACGTTGTTCACGACAAGTACGGCATCGGCCGGTACCGCGGCTTAAAAAGGATAATGCGCCAGGAGCAGGAGTCCGAATACCTTGCCGTGGAGTACAAGGGCGGCGACAAGCTTTATGTCCCGCTTGATGATTTTCGCATTGTAAAAAAATACGTAGGGCTTGAGGGTAAGCGCCCGAGGCTGTACTCCCTCGACACCGCCGGTTGGGAGAAAGCAAAGAAGCGGGCAAAGGAAAGCGCCGAAAAACTTGCCAAAGAGTTGCTTGTCCTTTATGCGGCGCGCCAGAAGACGCCGGGCTGGCAGTACCCGCAGCAGACTCTCTGGGAAAAGGAGCTTGCCGATTCTTTTTCCTACACCGAAACCGAAGACCAGCGCCACGCCATCGAAGAAGTGATGTCGGATCTTGAGCAGCCCCGCCCCATGGAGCGGCTGGTGTGCGGCGACGTCGGTTTCGGCAAGACGGAGGTTGCGGTGCGCGCGGCATTCAAGGTGGCGGTGAATGCCCGGCAGGTGGCGGTGCTTGTTCCCACGACGGTGCTTGCGGAACAGCATTTCCAGACGTTTACAAACCGGCTTTCCCCGTTCCCCGTCCGCGTTGCCATGCTCTCCCGGTTTCAGTCTAAACTTGAGCAAAAAAAAGTCGTTACCGACATGGTGGCGGGCAACGTTGACATAGTAATCGGTACGCACAGGCTTTTGCAGAAGGATATTTCTTTTAAAGATCTCGGATTACTGATCGTGGACGAGGAACACCGCTTCGGCGTCAAGCAAAAAGAGAAAATCAAGTCTCTGAAAAAAAATGTTGATATACTCATGCTTTCAGCGACGCCCATCCCCCGCACGCTTTCATTCGCGATGGCAAGGCTCCGCGATCTTTCCGTGATAGAAACCCCGCCCGTTGGCCGGCTGCCTATCGAGACGCATCTCGGCCCATACGACGAAAAGGTGGTCAAAAAGATAATCGAGGCGGAGCTTTCCCGCGGCGGCCAGGTATTCTACGTCCATAACAGGGTTGAAACTATTTTTGCCCGCGCGCAATACCTGATGAGCCTCGTAAGCGGCATACGCTGGGGCGTTGTGCACGGCCAGATGTCCGGCCATGAGATAGAAAAAACCATGTGGAAATTCAGCCACAGGGAAATTGACGTGCTTATCGCCACAACTATAATCGAGTCGGGGCTTGACATACCGTCGGTAAATACGATGGTTATCGAGGATGCCGAGAATTTCGGGCTTGCGCAGTTATACCAGTTGCGCGGGCGTATCGGGCGTGAAAAGCAGAAGGCCTATTGCTACCTGTTTTATACCGCAAAGGGCATTACCGACGAGGCCGAGGCGCGCCTTACAGCTTTACAGGAATTTTCCGAGCTTGGCTCCGGTTTCCGGCTTGCGCTGCGCGACCTTGAAATCCGCGGAGCGGGCAACATCCTGGGCGCCGAGCAGCACGGATTCGTCAGGGAAATCGGTTTTGACCTCTACAGCCGCCTCATAGACGATGCGGCGCGCAAAATTAAAGGCGCAGCTTCCGCGCCGGAAGAAGAGCCGGTAACCGCCGACTTCCTGCTGCCGGCATACATACCGGATACATATATAGAGCCTGAGGACGTCCGCATAGTTTTTTACCGGCGGCTCGCGGTTGCGTCCGGTGAAGCTGAAATTGCCGTGGTTCGCGACGAGCTTAGCGACCGTTTCGGCGCGTTGCCGGAGCCGGTATGCAACCTGCTTGAGATTGCGTCGTTAAGAAGCCTCGCCCGCAGCGCAGGCGTAAGAAGGATGGACGAAGGTGAAAGTTACGTCTCAATATTTTTTGCCGCATCCGTCGAATTTAAACCGGAAGCTATAGCGTGCCTTGCCCGGGAATATTCAGGGCAGATGGAGTTCATGAGAGGAGAAGCCGCCG
>MGVF01000118.1:11611-37005 GCA_001800355.1 Elusimicrobia bacterium RIFOXYA2_FULL_50_26 | reverse complement strand
ATAGTTAAAATTTCGATCATAAAGCCTTGGAATATCGAATTCACGCCATTCGGTAACTATCTTTTTAATTTTTTCTTTCGTTTCCATAACAACCTCTCTGTAGTACAATAATATATGATTATTGTACTACAAGAAATACAATAAGTCAATGCGTATTGCGCCAAAGAGACACATTTATAGACTGGGTTATGGAGTCAGGGGGTTACATTTAGCGTTGTTAACTATGCGCATTGATTTACCGTCAATGGCATGTTAAGCGTAGAAGATTATGCGGGCGAGGGTGCCGAAGGTTATGGCAAGGAGGGGGCTGGCGGCAAGGTTGACCGGGGAAAAAGGCGAAGGGAATGATATTTTTTTAACGGCTTTTCGCATCAGCAATACTACGGCAAACGTCAGCGCCCAGAAGCCGGGTAGCATGAGGGCTGCGGCTATTGCAAAGCGTTCGAGGATGAAATAATATTTTTCCTTCCTCATTATCTGGACGGGGTTGCGCAGGCCTTTCTGGATGTAGTATATAACGATGGCGGAGAAGTGGGTGGCAAGAACGAAAATGATGCCAAGTGAAACCCACTTGCCCGGCAAGAGGCCGCCGCCGGCGGGAGCAAAAACAAATAACATGAAATAATGGGTGAATTGATCCCAGAGGAAGAACGCGAACGAATCCGAGGAATTTTCCCTGTTAATAGCCCAAACCCGCCAGCCGTCTTCTAAAAAATGCAGCAGCGAGAGTATGGCTATAACCAGCCAGCCGCGCAGGGCGACGTACGGCTCTTTTATGGGCCAGACATCATTAATTTCAGGAAAACAAAGCGCCCCGGCGCAAACAAAAAACACCAGCGAATGCACCAGCACGCCGGCAATGCTTTTAAGTTTCCAGCGCGCCAGGAAATCGGTCTGGAATGTAAAATCGGTTAATAGATGCGCAAGGAGGAGCCGCCAGAATATTTCCACGATTATTGTCAGGCTTTTTTGCCAAGCACGGCGTACACTTCCACGGCTTTTGTTTTGCCTTTTACCTTTACGTCTCCCAGGTGGCGCGCTTCCACCATATCGCGGACGGCCTGGTAGGTTGCGTCGGAAATTATAATATGCGTGCCGTATTCCTTGTTCAGCCCTTCGAGCCGGGAACCGAGGTTTACATTGTCGCCTATAACCGTATATTCCATCTTTTCTTTAGACCCCATGTTGCCGACGATCATATCGCCGGTGTTTACGCCGATTCCTATTTCAAGCGGACTTCTGCCCTCAGCCTTCCATTTTGCGTTTAATTTATCCAGCTCTTCAAGCATGTCGATCGCACAATGCACGGCGCGCCGGGCGTGATCGTTCTGCGGGATGGGAGCGCCCCATATAGCCATAACGGCATCGCCGATGAATTTATCCAGCGTCCCGTCGTGACGGAACACTACCTCGACCATTTTGCTCAAATATTCGTTAAGCTGGCTTACCAGCTCAACCGAATCGGAGGCCTCGGTCATGGTTGTAAAATTGCGGATGTCTGAAAACAGAACGGTAAGATTCTGTTTCTGGCCGCCAAGTTTAAGGTAACCGGGGTCGGAAAGAACCTGCTCCATTACGCGCGGGCTTAAATACTGGCCGAATGTTTTCTTGATGTGGCGTTTTTCCTTTTCTTCGACTATGTACTTGTAAAACAGCGTTCCGACGTAGCTGAAGGTAAGGCTTGCCGCCGGCGCCATGAACTCGGCATATACAAAGCGCGCCGCAAACAGGAAATACGTTGCAAAAAAGTATCCGGCAAGTATAGAAAGTGCGGAAACGCCGCCCCATAGCGGCGACATGCTGCTGAGCAGGAATGCAGATAAAAACGCGCAGGCGACAATCAGCAGAAAAGTAAACGGCTTCGGCCATGGCCTTAGAAACTCGCCCCTTAGGATATTGGACATTACAGTCGCATGCACTTCGACGCCGGGAAATACATGTATAAAAGGCACCGCGGTCTGGTCGAACAATGCGGTGGCCGTTCCGCCGACAAGCACTATCTTGTTCTGGAACCGGTTATCGGAAATATCGCCGTTTAAAACCTTGTAATAAGAATAATAAGGGAAACAGTCGTAGCCGCCGTAAAAATTTATAAGCATCTCATTATACCCGTTCATCGGTATGCCGGCTTCCTTTATTATCTCGACAAACGGCTTGCCCAGGAATACCGACAATCCGGCAACGGACAAATGCGGCATTATGCCGTCCTCATAGTCCGTAAACAGCTTCTGCCAGCGCACGATACCGTCGGTCTCCGCGAAGGAGTTCGCAAAGCCGGTGCGGCTGTGCTTTAAAAGCGGCGCTATGGGCATTAGAGGATCGGTAAGTTTGCCCGATAAATTCTGGAAAAAATTATTAAGAACGACGCGCCCGGCCGCCCGCCGCAACGCTGCGGCAAAAGCCCGGTCAGCCGCCGGATGTTCCACTTCAGGCTCGGTAAACAATATATCGAAGATTATGGCCTTTGCGCCCAACTTCGTAAGCCGGTCAACCAGCCGCGCATGGACGCTGCGTGTCCACGGCCAGCGCCCAAGCGCCTTTATTGACTCCTCATCCGCTGTAACGATGACAATATCACTTACGGGTTTTACGTGGCCGCGAATCTTAAAGCGGTAGTCAAGCGTCTTGTTTTCCAACGACTGCCACCAGCCCAGCGACCAGGTAAACAAAACAAAAAAACCGGCGCCTATTGCAATAATAGGCACCGCGTTTTTTTGTATTTTTTCTTTAAGGTAGGCTATCATAATATATCTTTCAGCTGAAATTCCCCCTCATGCTTACCTCTTCCCGACGGCTTGCGACTATACATAAGTTCCTTCTCCCCGGCGGGGAGAAGGACAGGATGAGGGGGAAGTCGCCGGGAGCAGAACATTCAGCTCCCCCTCACCTTAATCCTCTCCCCGCAGGGGAGAGGAAACGAGGCAGCGACGGGAAGCGGGTTAGAACTTTGCTAAAAATGAGACGCGGTGGGTGTCGCCAAGATCGCCGAATGGGACGAAGGCGTAGTCAAGGCCGGCAGACCATATACGGACGCCGAAGCCGATGCTTAATCCCACGGTCTGGCCAAGGCTTGCGGTATCGTAGCCGATGCGGTAGCCAGCGCGAAGCGCAAGCTTTTCCACGGGCAGGTATTCTCCGCCGACGGAACCGTAGAACTTGTTATCGAACAGGTACTCGTCAATGTCCGCGGCCACGGTAAGGTTTGGGGACGCCTCGTATGCCGCGCCCAGCTTGACATTTAACGGCAGTTTGTCGGTAACTTCCTTAAACTTTATGCCGGCGCTTATGTTCTGAATGGCAAGCGTGGCTTTGAATTTCTCGGCAGGGCTGAACATTGCCGCAAGGTCCAGGGCGCCCGTGTAGGCTATTGTCTGGTCTATTTCAGAGCTTATCACTTTAAGGCTGCCGCCGACACTAACCCCTTCCATAACGGACGGGATGGCATCGTTGCGGCCATATGCCACTGTGATACTGGTGTCCTTGGCGTTAAAATCGCCAAGTTTTGTTTCGTCAACATCGCGTTTTTCAATCTGGTCAACGAGGAGGTACGTATACCCGAAGCCGAAGACGCCGATGTCCCGCACCTGCGAAGCATAGCCTATAAAGCCGTACTTGACGTCTGCAAAATAGCTGATGTAGGTGGCGGCAATCTCCGCTTTTTTCAGTTGCGACAAACCGGCCGGGTTTGCGTAAATGGCAAACACGTCGTCGGCTACGGCAGAGAACGCCCCTGCCATGCCGGCCGCGCGCGCCGATGGATTTATCTTTAGAAACTGCGCGCCCGTTGTGCCGGCCGCGGCAAAAAGCGTTGAAGAAAGCGACAGGCAACAGGCAAGTGTTAATAATCTGGTCTTCATTTTCATTCCTCCTTCAGCTTCCTTGTAATTGACGGTCATTCGTTTATTCATATTATCCCCTTGCCTTTATTTGAGTATCGCTATCTTAAGCGGTTTGGAGTTAAGCTTCTTGCCGTCGAGTTTTGCAAGCAGCAGGTAAACGCCGGAGGCGCATTCCTCGCCGCTGTCATTTTTACCGTCCCACTCGGTGTAGTAGTAGTACCCTCCGGTGCGGCTGCCCTCGTTCAGCTCTCTTACCAGCTCGCCGGCCAGGTTGTAGATGTAGAACTTCAACGTGCCTGTTTTATCCGACGGCATCGTGTACTTTATCATCGTGCCGGTAACAGATTGGGCGGGCGATGACGTAACGTCCTGGAGCGTCAAGGCCTTGGACTTGAGGTTGAACGGGTTGGGGAAACACAGGACGCTGAAGTCCGTGCCGGCATACACTTTCTGGGTGTTCGGATCCTGCTTGAACACCGCGAACGCGCCGCTCTGCGAGGTTGCGGCCGCCTTGTTTATCGTAAAGACGCCATTCTTTACTATTGCCTTGGGCGCGGACTGCTGCGGCGTAGTGCTTTGCAACTGGTCGGTTTCAACCGCTATGGTACCGGTCAGCGGGTCCACCGTCGTAACGCCGGGTATCACTTCCCAGAGGCCGGTGGATTCGTTGAAGCGGTACACCTTCATGTCCTTTATATCTTCGTCGTCAACTTTTTTCCGGTCGTAGTTTATGGTAACGTCGAACGGCTTGTTGACCTGCGCCCGGTCCAGGGCTATCTCGTAGATATCGCTTGCAGCCACCTGGCTCATGGCGGCATCTATCAGGAGAGATATGTTCTGGCCGGTCTTGGACATTTTGAAGTTAGGCAGCGCGGTCAGGAAGCCGCCTATGGGAAGCGACGACATCTCCTCAGAAGTTAACGAGCCGGCGTCAAGCTTTACTTCCGTGTTGTCGGCGCGTTCGTCGTCTATGAGGATGGAGCCGCCCTCGGCCAGCTCGTCGGCCACTTCCTTCTTTGCCCTTGCAAGGAACTTCTGGCTGAAGTTAATCTCTTCCTTCATGTACTCGCTCATGCCGTAACGGCCATTGATTTGCAGCGTGTAGTATTCCTCGTCGGAATTTTCCGGTATTTCCACTTCAAGCGAGTATGTGTTCTTGGCGCCGGGCGTCGGCAGGGCGCGGATTCTCCTTGTGGAATCAAACGAAGTACCCGGCGAGTAGTAACATTCCGGCACGCTTATAAGCGGCCTGGGCGATTCAATGATGAATCTGAAGATATACGGGTTTTCCGTCCTCTTCATCACTACGCGCAAGGTGGGAGTGGACGGCTGTATGTCGAAGTTCACGTTTTCCATGGTCGCGGAACTGACGTAAACCCGCTTGTAATACACCGGCCGCTCGGGAACGAACGCGTATACATAATATGTATTGTTAAGTATCATATCCGGTATCTTGTAGCTGCCGTCGTTCTCGGTTTTTGTGGCTATGCAGGGCAGGTACCCGGTGGGATTGGCAACGTTTTCGGTTTCGTTGTAGGCCACCACCTTGGCTCCGTTATAGATGGATTTTCTCGCGAACATACTTTCGCGCACGAAAATCTTTCCGGTTAGAGAGGCGCCCGCGGCTTTAAGTTCTATTGTAACATTCGGGTCAGTGGTACCCAGCGACACCTTTGCGCCGCCGACGGAATAGCCCGACTTGGTTACGTCTATGCGGTAACTGCCAGACGGCAGGCCGCGCACCGAGAATTTGCCGTCAGAGTCGGTGAGCACTTTCTTGCTGACAAGCCTGTGGGTTAAGAGGACGTTTGCTTCGGGCACCGCCACCGTTGCGCCACCTGCCGTCTCGGACACCGTGCCGGAGAGCGTTGCGCCGGCAAGAGCCTGCTCATCGAAATCAATATCAACCGTGGTAACGCCGGTTGATATGGTAACAACTCTGGTTACAGGCGGGTAGTTCTTTGTTTCGCAAACAAGCACGTATTTTCCGAGAGGCATGCCGTCGAGGTAATAATGCACGGGCGAACCCTCTATGGGTTTGTCGGAGTTTATCATGTCGTTAATGGCCGTGGCATTGCCTGAATTTATGGCTGCATCCCATTTCACCAGCTCCGTCTCCGTGTTAAGCGGGCGCGCAGCCGAGTAGGCACGCAAGTTTCCATCCATGTCATAGAGCATTGCGGTGGGTATATAATCCATGAACTCCTTCATGTCGCCTTTTATCGTTTCGCCGTCGGCTGCGGTAATGAAGTCGGTGCCTTTCATCCGTCCGGTCAGCACGCCGGAACCCATTGTGCCGGCGCCCATCTTTATCTGGAACGTGGCGTTTGGCGCAAGGTCGTCCGCTTTCACCACAACGTTTTCGGCCCGGCTTATTATTGTAATGTATTCGTCCGGGTTATTGGCAGGAACGCCTTCCGCGTATTTATCGGCGCCCGCGCCGAAGAGCCTTATAAACATCATGTAGAAGTTGTATTTTCCGGCAAACAGCCTGTTTGTCTGCCAACTCCTGGTGGCGGTATTATAATTAAGCATGGGGACGTATATGTCGTCAAGTTTGCCCTGGTTGTTGAGTAACGCCTGGAGCATATTGCCTTTAAGCGTCATCTCTGCCGGGAACCCTATGATGCCATAGAAGCCCTGGCCATCCTGTGAACGGGACGAATAATCAACTTCCGGCCGGTCCGGCGGGATAGGCGCTATCGGCTCGCAAAGTATGCCGTCCTTTATCTGGGCTTCAACCGAGGTAGTCTGGCCCGCGTAAACGCGCACGTTGCTTATTATGGCCAGCGGGTAAAGAGACGTGCCGTCGTTCATCGTCATGTTGTCGTACGATCTGCGCTTTACTTCAACCCAGAGGCTGTACTTGCCGGCCGGCACGGCATCGAACGTGAAGCGCGTCGGGTCGCCGTTCCAGGGATTGATTTCCGAATGCATGCCGAATTCCACATCCTGGCCGCGCAATTCTATTGACGCCTGTTCGCTGTAATTATTCGCTTCCTTGGCCTGGAAATAACTGCCGTCGGGAAGTTTTACCTTACCCTCGAGTTTTCCGGCCTTAACCATGTTTATGTCCGGCAGCGTCCACTGCTCGCCTACTGCTTTCAGAGCTACTTCAAAATTATACATGCGCGCCGGCACCCAGTCGGTGGAACGGATTTCCACATAGTAGGTTCCCGTCGAGGCATTGATGGTATAAACCAGCTTGCCCGCGCTTGTAACCATCGCGTTTTGCGAAGCGTAAAACGCGGTATCCTGCCCGCTCCATTCCGTCCAGTTTCTTGTCTGAGGGTCAATGGGGTGGACGATAACTACCACTTTCGTTGGATCCGGTGTAACTCCGGCGGGATAATAAAGATTTCCGGTAATAGTACAGCCGGTAGGCAAAGCTATGTCAATATCTATATTCACGGGTTGATTATCCGACACTTCGAGAGTGCCGTCCGCTTTATATACCCGCAAGGCAACCGTGTCAGAGGTTATTACTATGCGGCGATCATCCCATCTGCGCCAGTTGTCCATACGCCAGTCTTTGGTTACTACAGGGACATCATTAACATAATTAACAGTGGTATATGTATAGCTTGATTTTTGATCATCTCCGTAGTTATACGTATAGTTAAAATTCCATGACTGGTTGTAATCAATCGGCGCGTTTGCATCCCACGAATGCCAATACTTAACATCCTTTTTAAATATCGGGCTATGAACACGCATATTATACGTTCCCGGGGCAAGGCCGATAAATTCGTAAGAACCATCTCCGCCGGTTACCGTCCTGTAATAGCCTCCGCCATTCATTGGCGTAGTCGTATCCGCATACGCCCCGTACCATCCCCTGTCTTGTTCCGTCTCAATCATGACTTCGGCGCCCGGCAAACCGCTGGTATTAAGTCTAACTGTTCCTCTTATGGCGCCGGTAGTTACCGGAAGCTCATATTTAGTAAGAATTACGCGGGTACCTGTGTACGGATAACCCGGTTGCACATTATAATACATGTCAAAATTCATATTATTATCATACCGGGACTTGTAGCCAAGTCTCGAGATTTGCACCGAATACCTGCGGTTGATAAGTATCGCATCCTTGAAAACAACGAATCTGCCGGAACCGTCGGTAATGGTTTTTGCGAAATTCATGTTGTACTCGCTGCTTTCCCATGAATTGGCATCCCTTATTTCCACCGAGCAGTTGGGTATAGGCAACTGTGAACCGCTTTCAACGACAAAACCCTCGAAGGCCACGTTTTCGGCATCTATGGTTACTTCCTCTTCCGAACGCGCGGTGCTGATATAGCCGAAAGTTATACCGATGGAACTTGCGCCTGAAACGCTGTCGCTATTTGCTATCGGCGTTGAAACGATAACCTCGGCGCCCTCGTTGACGCCCATTTTGTTGACAACAAGCTTATACGTGTTTGCCGGAGCCGGCGGCACGTTTACTATGTAAAAACTAAACCCGGCATCGTTCGCTGCAATAATCTTTCCCATGCCGAAGGCAACCGGTTCGCCGGAAATAGAGTGCCTTAATTCGGCCGACACCATATCGCCGAGGCCAAGCACCGACGTTGAAGCTATGTTAACCCTTAACATACCAAGCGTCGTTTCGCTGGGTGCCTGGAAAAGCCTTATTCCCGGATCAGTCATATTTACAATGTCATCCTGTGTGGCAAACCTTATCTTGGGTATGCTCTCCATGATTATCTGCTCTTTTAAGGTTGGAAATACCTTGTGCCTTACAAAAGCAATTTTATAAGAGATAGGAACTTGATATTCATTTTTAATTTCAAGCCCTCTAAATGTATACAATCCGTTCACACTGGTTGTAGTCACTTTTGTATATAATTGACTGGGCTCATCCTCGCCATCAAGAAGCCCCACGCACCACAGGGTTACACCGTCCGCAGCGGAACCGTCCATGTTGAGCAGCTTGACGTTGATTTCCGTGGCAGATACTATGCCTGCCGAAAAAATCAGGCAGCCCAGCGCCATTGCCGCAATCTTTTTAAACATGACTGCACCTCCGTTTTTCAGAACCCAAGACATCCATTTAAGCACGCGAACCTCCCGTTTTTTTACAGTTCCCAGTTTATTCCCAAGAAGTAATTGAAAGTGTAGTAATTGTACTTGTAGTTTTTCTCGTAGCGCATGTTTGACGATGAATCGCTGTAATTAAGCGCCAACTTGGCCGAAAGAGCGCTTGCCAGCGGATAAGTTATGCTCATACCCATGGTGTTTATCAGCTGCGAAATTTTATCGCTTTTGTAATCGGTTTCGGCGTCCTGCGCCAGACGTTCCGTGTACATCCGCCAGGAAATATCCCATAGCAGCGACAATTTTACCGGTTCATCCACTGACCCCAGCTTGAATGTTATAGCAGGGGCTATGCCATTCTGAAAATAGTCGTAGTTATTGGCGATAAACTGTGGCTTGGCAGTATCGAAGGTATTCTGGTTTGAATCATAGAATTGTACCGCATCGCTAAACGAAAGAACCACCCGCGGCGTGGTAAGATTAACCCCCATGCTTAGCGCATGCGAAAGGTCCCTGCGCAACTCGGACGAAAACGCCCCGCTGTGCTGTACTGTTTTCTGATCAACGAAGTTTTTCATGGAAACATCGTAACGGATCACGCCCATGACTTTGGGCGACATTTGCCTGGCGTACTCTAAAAACAGCGCCATACCCGTGTAATTAAGCACGTTTGTGCCGGCCTGCGCGGATATTTCGGAATATGTTGTCGTATCCATCGAGGTTTCAAACTGGCCTTCGGTTACCAGCGACTGGTAGTGCGGATAATTCATAGTATAATAATCCATACCCGCGCGGCCGTTTGTTTTCTTCCAGTGTTTTTCAAGCTCAACGCCGAAACCCATCCTTGTATAATCGAACAGCCCCTGGCCCCATGCCTCTTCCTTTGTTTCCTTTAAATACTCAAGTTTGTAGCCGGCGCTGGCCTTTAATTTCATGTTGCCTTTCATCTTATTTACCAGCTTCAACGAAATACCGTGATCCTGCGACTCCTGGGTAAGCGTGCCGCCTCCTACAAGATCGCGCACGCTTTTCGTGCCGCGGTAGCTGCCGCTATATATAGGTAATAGCGCAATATTTGGCGAGAAGTTCAGCACGGGCGAGAAAAAAAGGTCTGCATTGCCTCCAAAGGAACTTGGCACGGACTCCGACATCCAATACTGGCCGCCAAGAATACTCAAGTTTGCAACGGGCGTTACTTTGACCGCCGCGCCCGCCGGCAGAACACCGCATGCGACGAATACACCAGCCATCATTAGAACGAGTCGGCGATTAATCAATGTAACCCTCCGAAAATAAAGAATATTGACATGCAAATGCTACTGGCCGAGATTATTTGGGTCCGGCAGGCCAAGCATCCCGGAATCTATGAGGAGTTTTGCGCTGAACACAAGGTCTATTTTTCTTCCCTCAAAAACAGAAGCGGCATATACGCGTTCGAAATTGGATTCATATGCTTTCACCTTCAGCTCATCCGCAGAAAGCCCCTGGATATCTGAAACTGAAAGTATCTTGCCCTCGTCGTTTATTATGTAGTCGTCGGTAGAGATCCACTGGGTTGCGCTGTAATTATTCTTATTGTAGAAATGCAGCGCATCGCCGCCGCTTGGCTGGGAGAATTCGCTGAAATAGACTTTATTGCCGTTAGAATCCAGGTAGTAATACTGCCCAAGCGTGGAGTCGTAGGTAAAATCCGTGCTGAAATTGTAGGCGTTGCCGGTAGCTATGTTATAATATGTAATCTCCCCGTTATCCAGCCTGCCGTTACTGTTCCTGTCGGAATATCTCCACCACGGCTGATTATTTACGGAAAACTCGTAGCTGCCGAAGCCGAGCGTATAGCATTTTGGCTGGTAGGTGTTATCGGGAAACATATTGCCGCCGGTGGCAACGTCGTTTACCTGGTCAACCGTGTTCGACATTACGGACAGCACGTCGGTAAGATACAAAGACGGCTTTGTCGCTCCTTCGCTGTAGAACATATTTTTTGTGGCCTGGGTAAGATCCTCGGGAAGGGTATCGTTGAACGTGAAAACAATTTTTCCGAAATTAAAGTGGCCGTTGCCGGGATTGGCGGGATCGTCAGCAAACTCGTCGCGGGTATTAAGCACCACGTATTTAAACTCGTTTGCCTGCGAGCGCACTATGTATTCTTCAAGCCGCACGCGGTGGCCGGAGGCGTCAATCAGCGCCTTGCCGTTCTGGAACTCGGCCAGCTTTATCTCGTCGGCGGCGCGGGCAAGCACCTCGTCCTTTGAAATCTCCTGGAACACCTCGCGTTTGGATTCTTCCCTGGCCGCCTCTTCGGGGGTTAGCGCCGGCGCCTGTTCGCCCGCGCCTTCCGGCATTGCTTTCGGCTCTGCCGGCGGCTGGTTTGCCTCTATGGAAGTATACTGGCCGGCATTGACCATTACTTCCGAACCCGTCATCTCCTCATGCGCGGCAACCTGCCCCTCGTAGACCTCAACCTTTGTCGCGTTTTTATCAAGCTCGACGCTGAAATCCGTGCCGCGCACGGAGCAGACCGCAACCGGCGTTTTTACTTCAAATTTATTCGTGCCGCGCAATTTCTTGACCATCGAGCGTATGCGCCCCGCAAAAAGCTGCATCCGTGTTTCCGCGCCGTCTATTTTTTCAAGCGCAACCTCCGAGCGCGGCCAGACTTTTATCCTATGCCCGTTATCGGTGATTATTTCCGCGCGCGAACTTTTGCCGCAGCGGATCCTGGCATTTGAATGCAGCTTATCCCCTTTGCCGGCCGCTTTCCAGCCCGCGGCTGCCGAAGATTGTATTTCAGGCTTTCCGCTAACGGAACTAATCCGCGCAGAGCTGGCCGGCATGGCGCCGATTAACAAAACCGCGGCAGCGAGTAAAATCGTTTTATTCATAATATTCCTCCTCAACGCCAATTGACCCCGTGCAGGACATAATAGTACCTGTATCATAATTCATTTTCCGGTCATTGCGAGGCCTTGGCCGAAGCAATCTCGTTGCTGCTCCCGTCGCAACAGCGAGATTGCCGCAGTCGCTTCGCTCCTTCGCAATGACACTTTAATAATGTAGGGATATACGGTGTTAGCTGATAAAACTTCGTTAAAGGAGGGTGCTTGACCGAAAGGAAGCGCTTCACTCTACCATTCACTGTAAAACCTCTGCGGCGCGAGTCACTATTCATTTTGCGCGTTACAAGTGTAGTAGAAAAACAAAAAAGTGTCAACGATATTTTAAAACATCAGCCACGACGGCATCCGCCGCCCCCAAAACCCGGATTTTAGATTCCCTTGAGCTTTCCTTCGGCACGCTGGCACAAACAAGATTGCCTGCTGGACTGTAATTAATTCTATTTCGATTCGTTTTTTTACCCGCGTTTTGGCGGCATCCATATTTTAAATTTTTTAAAGAGTAAAAACCATGAAAACAATGCCGCTGCATTGACTATCGTAAAATACAAAGGGATTGATAATAATTTCACTGAATTTATTTTAAAATACTTCATAAAAAATCCCAAAATGGCTGCTAAATAAAAATTAACCTGCATGTAGAATAACACTCGTATAAGCTGATTATTACTTTTCGAACTGGCTATAAATAATATCACTAAAAAGAACGGTACTAACCAGCGAAATAATCTGTGTGATATATTCTGAAAAAAGAAATTAGGATATTTAATAGGATTCAATAAATGTCCATATCCAAAAAAAGCTCTTATACCACGGACAATTACCCGTATTTTTCGATGAAATTCCATTCGGTGATTTTTTGAAGCTGTTTCATATATCACCGCAGCAGGATCGTACTTATTTAAATACCCATTTTTAAATACATTACAACACAGTGAATAATCCTCGGCAAAATCATCAGGAAAGTCTAATATGAAAAGTTCTCTTCTTATAGCCGCGATACCCCCTTCACAACCAACCCAGCTTGCACCGGCCTCACTTTCCAGGTAGCGAAGAAGAGAATCATATCTCCAATATAATCCATCCCCTTGAGAGACTGAACTACCGGTATTAATTATACGCTTGCTTCCTGAAATAGACCCGACTTTTTTATTATTAAAATAATATACTAATTTACTGATTGTGTCTCGCGCAAAAATGCTGCTTGCATCGGTAAACACAATTATTTCCCCGGTAAGGCATTTATATCCGTAGGAGAGAGCCGCCTTTTTTCCCATTCTTTCCGGAGTACGCAATACTCTTATTCTTTCCTCACTGATTGTTCCCGCTAACATATCGGTGTTGTCGGTTGAAGCATCAGAAATCACTATTACATCAAGCAGTTCTTTTGGATAATCCGAGTCCACAATTGAAAGCAGCGTTTTTTTAATACAAGATTCTTCATTATATGCTGCAAACATAACAGTAACTCGCGGCAAAACATCTACAGTGTCTACGAATTTGCTGTTTTTCTTAAGCTTACCCGACACCCAAAGGATGAACGGATAAACAGCATACGTATATACTATAAACAGAATAGAAATTACGACTAAGTAATTATTGGTCATCGGTGATTTCTTTCATGCCAGAGAACGAAACAAATAAGGTTCCATATCTGCCTGCTGAAATTAATTTTACCTCCCATGTGCATCTTAATTATAGAATCCACATACGAATACGACAGGATGCCTGTTCGATTAATTCTCGAGTGACTCAAAGTATCGAAGACATATGTTTTTAAAGAATCCTTAAACCAGCAGGATAGAGGAACCGCGAACCCTTTTTTGCCCATCTTTATGACCTCGGCCGGAAGCCGACCCTTCATTATCTCCCTTAATGCCACTTTAGTATTTAATCCCCGTATACGCGCATGGGTAGGAAGCCTCATCGCAGCGTTAAATACTTCCATGTCGAGCAGAGGTATCCTGACTTCCAGTGAGTTTGCCATGCTCATACGGTCAACTTTTGTTAAATTATTGTCGACAAGATAAGTTTTGAAATCCAAAAACTGGTATGGAGTAAGCTTATCGTACGCCTTATAATCTGAGAAAATATTTTTCCAGCGATTTGCCATGGCGTTACTAATATTCTCTCCCAGAGCGCCTGCAAAATCTGCGGTATATAAATTTTTCCTTTGTTCTGAACAAAAAATTGTTCTCCACAGCAAATGATGCTCTAACGGAGAAAGATATATTCCCGGTAAAAACTTTCTTATTTTGTAATCAAACCCAACATGTTTAAGCGAAACTGGAAATTTGCCAGACACCCACATCATCATTTTTCTGAGACAATCGGGCATTACACGCGCGTATTGTGTAAGCATGGAAGCGCAATAGGTAATATAACCACCCAGCACTTCGTCGCCACCATCGCCGGAAAGCGCCACGGTTACATTTTCTCTGGCCAATTTTGAAACCAGATAAGTCGGTATTTGGGACGGATCGGCAAATGGCTCGCCAAAATGCGCTAAGAGTTCAGGAAGTATTTCAATGTCCGAAGATTTGCCCCATATTTCATAATGTTCGGTTCCTAATTTTTTTGCTGTTGCCCGCGCTTGTAAACCTTCATCAAAAAAATCTTCTTTAAACCTGACGGAAAACGTACAAACTGGCTTTGGGGTATTCTTCGTCATATAATAGACTACCGTACTTGAATCCAGGCCACCGCTTAAAAAAGCCCCGACAGGAACGTCACTTCTCATCATTTTTCTTACAGAATTTGAAATGGCGACATCAAGTTCTTCCAATGCTTGTTTATAATGCACATGTTCGGTTTCTTTGGGCAAATCCCAATATGATACCTCTTGAACTTGGTTGTTTTCCGCAAGCAGGTAGCTGCCGGGAGACAGCTTTTTTACGCCTCGATATATTGAATACGGATGCGGAATATACGAAAGCATCAAATAGGCATCTACGGCAAGCGGGTCCAGTTCCCTGTTCAATCCGGGAACATTAAGCATAGGAGATAACTCCGAAGAAAATATAAAATTTCCATTCGTGTCCGGCAATGTGTAAAATAACGGTTTGATCCCGAATCTGTCGCGAGCAACAATTAACCTGGAATTCTTAAGATCCCAGAGCGCGAACGCAAACATACCGTCAAAATATTGAAAAAAATCCAATCCATATTCTTCATAGAGATGAACGATAACCTCTGTATCGCTTTGTGTTTTGAATAGATGCCCTTTATTTTGCAAGTCTTTTTTAATGCTTTCGAAACCGTAAATTTCACCATTATAAATAACGACAACATCCCCCGTTTCATTTTTTATTGGCTGCACCCCTGTTTTCATATCAATTACTTTCAGGCGCCTCATACCCAAAGAAATATCACTATTAAAATAAAAGCCATCCTCATCCGGGCCACGATGATTGAGATCAGATGCAATTCTTCGCGTAATCTCATCCCATGAATTCAACGGATTCCCTGGATGATAGACTCCACATATACCGCACATTTAAATCATTCTCCCGTATGCTTAGTTGGCCACCATGATTTCGAATTCACCATAAATACACTTTGTGTTAAAGAAATAAATTTAACCACGGTATACTTAATAAAACTTCCAAGCATTTTCATGTTAAGCGAATATCCTTCTTTTGAAATTATTATTGCCAATAGAATACTGTAGCCCGCCAACAAAACAAAAAATATCACCGTCCAGATAACGCAATACCAAAACCAATAGCTTAATGCCATAAAAACCGCAAATGACAACACCATAACAATCATCAGTGTCGAGAAAGACGGCAGAAGCAGGACACCGAACAAAGCATCTAATGCTCTTATATTACCGGCAAATGCTTTTTTAAGTAGTTTTGGAATATAGTATGGGGCGAGTTGTAAAGTACTGATTGCCCAACGGCGGCGCTGTTTAAGAACACTAAAACCATCTATGGGAAGTTCATTTTTGACATGAACGGTTTCCGCATAACAGATTGGGATGTTACTAAGAAAACATCGAAGGCTTAATTCAAGATCATCACCTGTGCGTTTGGTAGTAGTATGCCATCCCAGTTTTTCAAGTGCAGAATGCGAAAGAGCTATGCCGTGACTGCCGATGCACAAAGGGTTTAACCCTAATTCTGAACGGCCTTCCTGATGAACACGGATGACAGCTTGTATTATGTCTCCAACGCGAACCCAACTGTTATCATCCATATTTTTTGATTTTGTGACTCCCTGGATAACCGAACATCCGTTAGAAAAGTATGACACAACCTCGCGCAGAAAATCATATTCTACCTGCGCATCCGCGTCCAGTAAAACTGCAATATCAAAAGTCTCATGCCGAAGATATTTACCAATAAATTCATCAAGCGCATATCCCTTGCCCATTAAATTCGCATCATTGCGCACATACGTTTGAACGCCTTGATTACGTGCAATTTCGAGGGAGCCGTCAGAACAATTATCTATAATAGTGTAAATTCTGAAACGGTCAGCCGGATATTGTATGTTTTTAATATTTTTAAGAGTCTGCTCTATTATTGGAGCTTCGTTATGACATGACACAACAATAACAACAAGCGGGAAGGAATTAGATACGATTTTGTCTTTTTTATGAATTTTAGACTTTTTCAGATAACTAAAAAAAGATAAATAGTAAACGAACGATCCGATAATCTCAAATATCAATATACATGAAGCAAAACAGTTAATTAATATCATCAGCCGCCGCCATTTTACCTTTCATGTCTGTTTTTTTATAAAAAATTATGGTAAAGCACACGGCCATTGCCGCAAAATTGAAAGGCACCTTAAATATTAATGGATGTCCAGCCATAATTTTAAATGCACCGATAGTAAAAAGAATAATTATTGCGGGTTTGAAATATAACTCATAAGCTGAAATATGTATTTGCATTAATAGTCCGCGAGACAATACGGCAAAAAGTATTAATTCACTTGCAAATTTCATCCACGAAGCCGCGATGGCGCCATACACGGGCAACAAAATAATATTAGAGATGATATTCATAATTAACGCAAATCCAATGCCGACCCAAAGAGTTTTAAAATCATTGCACACAAAGAGAAGCGCGGTAATCAGCATATTTAAATACATAATCCCGCACCCCCAGAGCAATGGACGAAAATATACGACACTTGCGGTATATTGATGTCCTATCACAGCTCCTGTTAATGGTTCAACGAATAACGTTGCTGTCAGCGCAACAACGGCGTAACAGAAAATCAAAATCGGGAAGGCATCTAAAAATTTATTTCGAAGTAGTCCCTTTTGCATATTTACTGATGAAAATACAGGCAGATAGACAGAGTAGACCGCGATTGGTATTAAACGCATCGCGTCAAGCAGACGAGACGCAACGCTATAAAAACCCGTAGAGGATGGGTCGCAGTATTTTGCTACCAAAACAACATCGAAACGGGTGAAAATAGTGCTGGCTATAATATAGGGTGTTATCTTATAGACTTCGGGAAGAACCTTAATGAAAAATATTTTGTCGAGCGAGACTAATCTCATTCTGGTTGCAAAACGCGAAGTTAAATAAAAACAAACGAACGACCCAATAATCCCGGCGGCGCCGTAGGCAAAAACTGTGTACATAAGCTTGTTGGGGCTCCAAAATACACCCAAACAGAATATAAATATCAAGAATACCGATAAAATTCGCATCCAGGCGGATAAAATAAATTTTTGCGTGCCTTTTAAGATCCAGCAAAAGAACTCATTTAAACTAACCAAACAAAGTGCAGGCGTTAGAAAACAAACGACATATATAGATACCTTTGAAGGTAAGACCATCCAAATTATAAAAGGGGCGATTAATGTCAAAACCACTATAAGCAATATCCGCCATGTGAATAACTGATTTACATCTGATATTTTAAGCGAATCCTCTCTCGCAACATCTATTGCCACAAACTGTCCCATGCCCGAATCAATTGCCAACACGAGAATATAAGTGAAAGATACTGCAGCCGTAAATTTCCCAAAATCCTCTACGCCAAGCCCCCTTGCCAGTATAATGGAAATCAGAATAGAAAAAACCGCCGCGATGCCATCCGCAACGAAGAGTATCATTGTATTCTTGTGTAGTTGACCGATTTTTGCCATGATCTAAACCCTGAGCGCCGCCGCAAGCAACGGCGCGGCAACAAAATTGAGCGTAAGACGTGTAAAAGGTAGTTGCGAATCGAAAAATCCATATACAATAAATCCAACCGCTGCGGAAGCTACAGCCAGCGCCAGACCCCTTTCCATAGAAAAACTCTGAAGTATGCCTGCTCTTCGTTCACAATGTATTATAAGTAACAATATGCCTGCAAGATAAAGCAAGGGGGCGAAAACACCTGCTTCACTCATTAGCTGGAGGTAGATATTATGCATATGAAAAGAGAATTTTATATCTTCGCCTGTCTTATTTATCGAATTCATTTGCTCATACTCTTCCCCGATATTGTCGTAGATAAAATAGCCGTTATGTTCAATCGTATTCTGCGTCGCGTTTCCAGGCCCGACTCCCAGCCAAGGTGATTGCCTGATGTTCTCCAAGCCATTTTTCCATATTTCTGCGCGACCTGATAACCCATGCTGTTTACGGGATACTTTATCAAACTGCTGCATAAAAGCATCCGGAATGCCAAAGTACAGTGATCCCACAATGAATCCTGTGAACAATATAATCGTTATCCAATGACGATACCCTTTATGCACGCTCAAATACAATAATCCAACAGCACATGCCAGTATTCCCGCACGTGAATTAGTCACAAAAATGCCCGCAATAATTAGCACCAGAGAGATGCGCATAACATATTGCATGTGTTTCCCAATTTCTTTTGCTTTGATCAATGCTCCAGCAAAAGGAGCAACCATCGCGAGATAAATACCCAGAATGTTAGGATGAGTAAATGTTCCCATAGAACGATATATTGTTGATAAACGCCGGATATCTGGCGCCAGCGACAGATAGTATTGGGTACCCGGAGAAATAATATATTTATTTAAAGAAGGGAAAAACCCGTATGTGGCACATAGAAACTCAATAACCGACAAAAAAGCTACCACACCGGCGACACAAACGATAAGCACCGCTGTTCTTTTATGCCAGACCGCATCCAGGTGCAAAAAAATATAGAAAAGAAGGAATCCACTGATTACAAAAAACATATATTGAATCGTTTCTGAAATATTTATAGAGTGAATGGCAGCAAGGAGTGTTAAAGAGAACCAGCACATAAGGAAAATTCTACTCCATAACGGCAAGGGCGCAGGTGTCGGTAAACGCAAGCGTTTGACGCACCATACAGCACCAGCAATATAAATAAGCGCATATTTAACATGGATTATTGTATCTACAGAAATAAACTCATTTCTAATGGAACGGTTAATTGGAGCGCAGGCGATAATACCCAGTATTACCGCTTCCGGATAGTGCCATAACGGCAGGACAATTATTAAAGAAAATAAGCTTATGAGCAGATATTCCTTTAGTGTAAAAAGAAAACCTAAAGAACTAAAAAAAATGAGGCCAACTATTACTATAAATGGCCTGTTTGCAAGTTTAATTACCGTCGAAGCCATTTTGGTATGGGTTCCTCATAGTAGTTAAGGATATATGTGAGTTTTTGATTTGTATTGCTTGATAATCGCATAATGCTGGTTTTTAGAAGATTGCGCGATGTTTTGCCCGCTTTAACGATGAGGCATGTAATATCGGCTTGCCGTTCATGGTTGTTGCAGAAATATCCGCCATGATGCGACGCAATATCAAGAAAAACCGCCTGATAGGTTCTCCTTAATTGCCCAATTACTTTTTCAAATTCCTGTTTATCAGGTTCCATCTGAAAATAGGAAACACCTGAAGACTCTAAAATTTTGTTCGACAAATCAACTGTCTTCTTTACGTCAAGGTTTATTAGACAACATGATTTGTTAGATAATGCAACAGTTTTTGCGAGTAGTGAACCAATCGCCGTTTTTCCATCCCCATGAGCAGGGCTTAAAATATGAACCAGACAAAAACCTTTAGACTCCATGGTTGAAAGTATTGAACTCAATACAGGTGTAAAGAACGCGGCATAATCCTTTTCCCAATATTCAATTTTTCCTAAACGGGGGATCGTTATTACGTTATCTGTATTAGAAAGTCCATAAATATCACCTATCCTGCGAACGCTTGGATCCTGCCACTCCATAAAAATGATACTTTGAAACATCAGAATCAAACTTAACACTATTGCGATAAGAATTAATTTGGATCGTGGAATTATTGGCTTTAAAGAAACCGTGGGGGTGGCTATTATATGGATTTGACGTAACTTATCCCCTTCCAGCTGTCTTTCAGCCTGTTCCATTTCAAATGTTAAGGTATCGTATAGTTTTTCTTTTGCCTGCAGGCTGGCCTGCATTTCTTCAACAGCCACGGAACCCGAAAGATTTAATACTTCCCCCCGTTTATATAGTTTCTGTTTTCCGCGTAATTCTGACAAATCTTTCCGAATCAGTTTCATCCGATTACTAAGAAGTGAAATCATTTGCTGTGCCTGCTGTCTGCTTTGGTCAAGATCCCAACTTATGTACACTTTAGCCAGGACATCGGCCTTACGCTCTGATTCCCGAGGGTCTGGCGTCTTCACCTTTATAACAAAAAAATCTGTAAAATTTACCGGTTTAACTGCAAGTGAATTTCTGAGCTTGGAAATGTTTTTTTCATTGATGTCCGGATCGGAAGATGTCATCTTTAACGCATCATTCCATTTTTCAATCATAAACCTGCTTTTAAGCAGTGTAACCGTCCGCTGAATTTCTGAGGTAAGACGAGTTATATCAAACTCTTTGTCTTCGACACTCGACGAAAATCTCACCTGTTTTCTTTGGATAATAACCTCTGATTCATATTTTAAAGGAATACTGAGGGCAATGTACATATTGACTGTAAGTGATAAGATAAGTACGATCCATGCTATCTTCTGCCAGCGAAACATAATGCGCAGTAACCCATCTAAAGTCAAGTTGAAATTATTTAGCAGCAACGTACACCCCCGTTATCGTACTTATTATTGAAAGTAACAACATGGCTGTTAAGGTATCAGGTAATTTCTTCCGAGGAACTAAAATAGTATCATTTGGTTTAAGAATCACATTTGACTGCTGTATTTTTTCATCGTCATCCAATGTCATATTCACAATGCTTATTTTTCCATTACGAAGCAATCTGACTTTATTGTAAAGCGCTTTTTCGGTGAAACCTCCGGCAGCTCCAACAGCTTCCATAAGAGTTGTTGGCCGCTCTAAAATATAACGGCCGGCATTCTTTACTTCTCCTGAAACATAATACGCGTAACTATTGGGATGAATCAATATAACAGAAACATTATAAGCTTTAGTTCCAAAATCAAGCCTGTTTAATATTGCATCCTTGATTTCTTCAAGAGTCTTTCCTGACACATCTATGGGAGGCATCGATGGAAGTGAAATAAAACCATCAGGAGCGACGGTAATACGGTGTTGAGAATACACTGATTCACCCATTACCACCAGAGGAGAATTGGCAAAAAGCTTATTCATATCATCAAGGGTTCCCTGAACGCGCACATTCACGCTCAGCTCATCCCCTGGCCCCACACAATACGATGAATCTGCGACTACCAACCCGGCGGATTGAAATAAAATGATAAAAGACAAGCTGACCCTGAACACTGTTTTGAGCATATTTCCACCTCGTTTTATCTCGAATAATGCACAGATTTATCATCAAAAATAAATTACTCCGTATTTTATCGAACCTGTAAACCGCCCCATAATATGCGCAGACTGTTTGATTGTAATATAAAACGCCAGGAGGAATGTATCACTCCAACGTGAAAACTTTATTTCATCAGAACACTGGAATCGCACGGCATATATATATCCGGTTATCAAATAAGAAATAGATAATAATAAACTTGCCCAAATATATCCTGTAAAACCCAACCAGAGAATAGGCAACAAAGCTACAATTAGAAATGAAGGCTTGCATAAGCATATAGTACCTGAGCCAACATGCCTTATGCTGATTCCTATATGAGGGAAACCAAATACCCATGTACCCTTATAATGTTTCCTGAAATGTTTAGCAGCTCCCAGTTCATATGTATAAAATTGCTTAAACAACCCTTTTATGCTATCGCGCTCACAGTGATAAACTATAACATCCGGACAAAATTTTATTATTGCATTTATTTTTAACGCCCTTTCACAAAAATCAGAATCTTCACCTGCGGCATAAATATACTCTTCGTCAAAACCGCCTAAAACATCAAACACTTTTCTGGGCATGGCAATATTCATACTTTGAAAAACAGGTCCGTTAAAAAAAGAATGCTCATTGAAATATGTTACGTGTTTGCCCAAACCGGATGTTTTCTTCCTTAAAATATACATGAATTTATTAATTACAGATTCTTTTTCTAATGCCTCCGCCCCCCCTGCTATAATATCCGGGCACCCTGGTACCGAAAACTCTCTTATTATGCCTTCTACCCAATCCTGTGGTAGAAAACAGTCGGAATCGGTAAAAGCAATAATTTCGGATTGAGCAATACGCGCCCCGTGATTGCGGGCAGCAGAAGGGCCTCTTTTTCTCTCTTCTGCCAAACGAATTATAGAACACCCCGCATCCTGTATAAATTTGCGGACAGTTGAAACGCTTGTATCTGTTGAACCATTATCTACAACAATGATTTCCCTTGGCAACTGACGCTGAGAAATAAGGCTCTCAAGACATGCGCATATTGTCGTTTGAGCGTTATATAGCGGTATTATAACCGTGACTTCTTTTGGTGATTTCATGATTGAATGCCTTGTCCTACGCACCTAATGAAAAATTACGGATTATTATTTCTCTGCTACGACAAATACCGTATCATTTAGACTATTTAACAAAGGTACTTTCTCAAAATATGCGCGTAAAGGCCTTAGTACCCCCCTGTAAGATTTAATTCTAATGTATTTAACGCTGAAACCTGCTTTAACGACAAGCTCTTTTAGTTCATCGTATAAAAATGATGTATGAAAAAAACTGAAATTCCTATGCCATGCAAGCAGTTCTCTTTGTGGAAGCAACATGGGAAATCTGGTGCCTATCATATTTAGTATAAAAACAAATGGATTTAGTATTTCCATATTTCTTCTCAACCTGCATCTATTTGGTGTAGCAATTACCAAAAAACCGCCATTTTTTAGAACACGATAACTTTCGGACAGGAAACGCGCCGGATCATGGACATGTTCAATTATATCCGTTGCATTAATAATATCAAAGCTGTTATCAGAGAATGGAATATTAAGCGCTTCAGCAATAACACCTTGTGTATTAAATGTTCTCACAAAACTTTCAATTGAAGGCCTGTGTATATCCAAACCTATATTCCTGGCACCCGATATTTCATAAGCTTTTGCAATCTCAATATCGTTTTTACCGCCGCAACCGACATGTAGCACTGTCTTGTTATGCATCGGAATGTTTTTAATAATACCCCTGATGACACTCAATCTATCATTAACGACTTCTTCAGGATCTATTTCCTCAGTATCAGTTAACGAATCTTTAATATATTTCTCGTGCAAACTATTTTTATTCGAATTTTGTACAAGTTGTGATATTTGCAGTTTATATTGTTGTTTTTGTAGTACTTTTATTACGGCAAAATCCAGCAAAAACCCTGAAACTCCTGCTAAAATATATCCCACAGCCCAAACTTCACGGAACAAACCAAAACCGACTAAGAACCACAGGAAGATTCTGAACATGGCAAAATAGGCAACATATTTATATGATATAAATTCCCTTGGGTTTATATTAGATTCACATGGAGCAATTGATATATTGTTCTCCCTGGCAAGACTTATCAATATAGAACGTGACATTACATATTTCGCGGGTGGTTCATGTTGAATATTTTTATCGGGATCCCACTCTAGAAATAATTCGGGTATCCCATTAATGCTTGGATAATCGTGCCTGCAACCCGCGCATTGCAATACATATGATTCTCCATCTTTATTAGAGGGTGATTTGACCGCAAGCTTGTTCCTGCATTCCGGGCAACACAAACCAGTTAAACATGACCGATCCATAATTAGTTTCCTTTAATCAGTACGCACCATAGTGATTGATCACCACAAAAATGGTTCTACCAAGTATCTTAATATCCAATAATAGATTCCATTGATTGACATAATGGAGATCAAACTTCATTAATTGCCGGAAAGGCAGGTTATTTCTGCCGCTTACCTGCCACAAGCCGGTGATTCCCGGGAGCATTTTATGCCTGTTTTGCAACCAATAATTAAAATAGAATTTATGTTCTTTGAATTCCCTTTCAAATACTTCTACGCTGAATGGACGAGGGCCAATAAGACTCATTTCGCCTCTAAGCACATTGATTAATTGCGGCAGTTCATCAATGCTGTATTTTCTTAAAAAAGCGCCGACTTTCGTAATTCGCGGATCATTTTTTAGTTTAAATATGATACCGTCTACTTGATTATTATCGAACATTTCGCAACGTTTCTGATGCGCGTTTGGAACCATTGTTCTAAACTTATACACATAAAAAGGTACTTGATTTTTTCCCTTGCGCAGTTGTTTATATAGTGGCAAACCCGGAGAATTTACCATGATAAGAATACTGATCAACGCTAATAATGGGGTTAAAATCAAAAGCAGAAGAGCTGCGCTGAAATAATCAAAAAACCTTTTCAAGATAAAGGTCGCAGATTGTAATATGGGAAAATCGTTATATCTGCGGTATTGACGTGGACGATCAAATTCATCGAGTATTTTATTGATTGTCATTGTTTCCACAGATCTCTCATAAGTTAATATCGAATAATTCATCTTTCCTCCTTATGCAAGAATTCGTAATGTCAAAAATCTTTTGACATTATTTCTTTTTCCGTATAATTCCGGTTTTATCTTTGACTTCGAGGTTTTCAGCGAAGCGAAATAAAAATTTATTGATTTGTGGGGTTTTTTATGACCTTAAAAGAAAGGCAGTGTAGTAACAAGACAACTATCTTTCTTTTTATTTTGTCGAAGGTTGAAAAATAATCACGCCCCTCTGTAGTAATTAGAGATATTTCTCCGATAGCGGCTCTTATCAAACCTGAGCCATAATATACCGAATATATATTCAAAAGTCAAACATATTTATTGGATATTTTAACGCCAGCCACGACGGCGCCAACCCATCCTAAAACCCGATTTTAGATTACCTTAAGCTTTCCCTCGGCACGCTGGCACACTATTTTCTTATGATATTATTGGCCTTTTCATGCCCGGGATTCATCCGTAAAGCTATCTCCCATAGGTTTATGGCATCAAAAATTTTCCCATTGGCATATTGTACAAGCCCTTCTTTATACTTTTTTTCTGCGCCGGCATGCCTTATTATAAATCCCATGAAGAAAACATAATACCGGTTGTCTCTAGTCTAAGCTTTACCCATTGTACAGGAGGTATTTATGTTTCCAGAGCGGTATCGGCTGTTTCGGCGAGTTGCAGTAAAGTTTATGGTTGTTCTGGCGATAATTTGCGGGGCGATATTCAATGCTTGCGCCGGCGCGGCGGTT
>MGVF01000118.1:0-11511 GCA_001800355.1 Elusimicrobia bacterium RIFOXYA2_FULL_50_26 | reverse complement strand
TAGTCTAAGCTTTACCCATTGTACAGGAGGTATTTATGTTTCCAGAGCGGTATCGGCTGTTTCGGCGAGTTGCAGTAAAGTTTATGACGGAAAATATATTATACCAGGGGCAGATTATAATGGCGCGCGCAGGACAATTCCGGCAATTGGAGCGGGTGGGTTTCGGTTGATGTGCCTGAAAAAATACCGCCGTCCGCCGGCATAACAACCCCCGCTGAGGATGAGCCTGTTTCACCGGAAAGAGAATATTTCACAGGCACAGCCGACGACGCAACAGGCATTAAAAACGTTTCACTGCTGCTTGTGCGTAAAGGGGAACAATCAACGACCACCATTCTTCAATTCGTTAATGCCACCTTCGATCCGGTGAAAAAACAGTGGAGTTACCCCATACCATATTTCATCCAGCAACCCGATGTTCAGGTCATTGAAAAATCGCGGGTCCTCAAAATTAATGTACAATGTGTTAGTTTTATCAACATTATTTTACAGTAACCGCGCCAGAAGCTGCAGGAGTATTGTGCTCTTGCCTGCGCGCCTGACACCGGTTAAAGCTACTATTTCATCGGTCAGCACGTATTTTTCCAACTTACCAAGATATTGTTTTCTGAGTATTCCCGTATCTATCTTTCTCTCCCAGAAGTTCCATAATAACAGAGTTTCTATTATTTGTTCACTGTTCATGTTTTGAATATCCCTAAATTATTGTACGTTACATCGGATGATATTGTCATATATTATCAGATAGACTTTGTCAATACTCAGCCTGCCTGGACATTACCGAAAATATTTTCAAAAGACAAACTTGCGGACCGGCTCATAATTATTGATGTTTGCTTTCTATCACATCATTTATACACTTGCTGAAATTTTTTACAATAGACTCTCAATACCTAATCACGAGTCTGTTGCCGAACTCAATTTTCCTGTCATACTCCGGTCAACAGGCTGTGTCATAATTGCCTTTTATAGTCAAAAGTCCCTGTTTTCGTCACTCCGGCGAAAGCCGGAGTCCAGATCTTCCGTCGAAACTGGATACCGGATTAAGGCATTCCGGTATGACGGACGGAGCAAAACACAATTACGACACAGCCTGACAGTCGGGCAATGACGAAAAAGGGCGAAAACGGACTTCGGCAACAGACTCTCACCTGACTCCGTCCCCTATGTTGGTTAGGGGGAGTTCTTGTTGGGATTGGGTTTTCATGTCTCGGATTAGGACGGCGTGGCGGGTGTGTTCTTCGGGGGCGAAGATTATTACTTTGGAGGCGCCAAGCTTGTCGGCGAGGCGGAACTGGCTTTTCAGGCTTTTGTCGGCGAAGGGGCCTTCTATTGTTATGGCCGATGGGGTTTTGCGGAGGATGGCGGCGGTGCGCACGGCTTCTTTTTCCAGCTCTTTGGCTGCGACGGCTATAAAAATAATATTGCGGGGCGCGGGCTCAAGGACGGAGCCGGCGGCATTGGCGGCAAGGATTACGCGCTCGGAGCCAAGGGCGAAACCTACGGCGGGGGTTTGCGCGCCGCCGATCTCGTGAACAAGATTGTCGTAGCGGCCGCCGGCGGCAAGCGCATCCTGGGAGCCAAGCGCTTTGGAGCGCACCTCGAAAATCGTGCGGGTATAGTAATCAAGCCCGCGCACCAGGCGGTGGTCAACCTCGTACAGGCAGCCGCATGAATCAAGCAGCTCGCGCACCTGCGTAAAGTGATCACGGCAGTCGGCGCACAGAAATTCCTCCATGCGCGGGACGCCTGAGAATTTTTGACTGTCAATTTTGCAATCCAGCACGCGAAGAGGGTTGGTACCCAGGCGGCGTTTGCAATCTGAGCATAATTGCTCGATAAGCGCGGCGTTTTTTTCCGGGGAAAACCAGGCGGCAAGCGCTTTTTTGAATTCGGCGCGGCAGGCGGGACATCCAAGCGTGTGAAGGTGAATTACCATGTCTTTTATGCCGGCGGCCTCCAGAACGTCGCGGGCGCACAATATTATTTCCGCGTCTGCGGCCGGCGCGGCGTTGCCGAAATACTCGGCGCCAATCTGGTAAAACTCGCGGTAGCGGCCGGCCTGGGGGCGCTCGTAACGGAACATGGAGCCGCTATAGAAGAATTTGGACACGGGCAGCGCCTGCGCAAGATTCTGCTCCACGTAGCTGCGCACTATGGATGCCGTGCCTTCGGGGCGAAGGGCGAGTTTGCGGCCTTTGCGGTCCTCGAAAACGTACATTTCCTTTTCCACTATATCGGTTGCGTCGCCGATGGAACGGGTAAAAAGGCCGGCATCCTCGAAAGTCGGCACAACTATCTCGCTGTAACCGTAACGCATGAACACCTCGCGCGCCCTGTTTTCAAGGGTTTTAAGATTCTGGGCTTGTTTTCCCCATAGATCGTGGGTACCGCGCGGTGCGTTGTATTTCATGTAAGTCTCCTTTGATTGTTTATTGTCACTTTAGCGTTTAGAAGTAAAATGTTGTCATTGCGAGCCCAAAGGGCGCGGCAATCTCGCTTTTCATCAGAAGCAACGTCGAGATTGCTTCGCTTCGCTCGCAATGACGTTCCTGCATTCCCCTCGCCCTGCCCTCTCCCCGGCGGGGAGAGGGTTATCTCTACGGAGAGGGGATGGTTGGCTTGATTTTTTCGTGCAGGTTTTGCAGGAGTTCTCCGGGGGCGGCTTGCTGGGAGGCGGCTATTACTTCCAGCGTGAAGACGCCCGGGTAATGCTCCATGTCAAGGGCGTGGATAAAGGCTGGCCAGTTGATGGAACCTTCGCCGGGGATAAGATGGTCGTCGTGCTTTCCCCTGTTGTCGGAAACGTGAAGCGCGATTACGCGATCGGCTATCTGTTTATACGTCTGGTCAACGCTTTGGTGGCCGTAGAGATTGGCGTGCGAGGTGTCAAAGCAGAGGCCGGCGCGCGGCCGCTCAAGGCCTTCGATAAGCGCAAGAAGCGTCGGCACATCGCCGCCGAGGATGTGTGGCAACTGGTTTTCCACGGCAAGCGTTATTTCCATTTCGCGCGCGAAAGCGGCAATCTCAAGTATACTTTTTCTGCTCTGCGCAAAACGATGGGCTTTTTCGTGCTGGTAGCTTTCCGTGCTTGCCGGGTGCGCAACAAGTATCTGCCCGCCGAGAAGCTTTAGAGCTTCCATCGCAAGAACGGTTTCCCGCACCGCGGCGGCCCGGCGGTGTTCATCAAGAGAAGAAACGTCCACCTCGTTGGAAAAGGGCGCGTGCATGGAGTGTGCTTTCATCCCCAGTTCAGCGAGTTTTTGAGAAAGCGCGGCGATACTATCCCTGTTTTTCCAATCGAAATGGGCGCGCTCGCCATTACGCACCTCGGTGCTTGCCCATATTTCAAGCGTGGTAAAACCGGCGCGGCGCAAATGGGGCAGCAGCTCCAAGAGGTTTTTTTCGTGAAAGATACCGGTTGAAATTCCAAGTTCCATAAGATTTCTAAAAGTCATCGCCCCCTCACCCTGCCCTCTCCCCGACGGGGAGAGGGTTGCTTTAGTTATTGCTGCCTCTTTAACAGTTTGAGGTCATTGCGAGCGCAGCGAAGCAATCTCGACGTTGCTTCTGATGAAAAACGAGATTGCCGCGCCCTTTGGGCTCGCAATGACGACGACAACTTCAAAACGCTAAAGAGACACGGTTATTGCTCTCGGCGGCTAAGGTCAGTTTAGCCTGTAGTCGGCCAGGCTTTGGCCGCAATGAGGTTTCCAGCAATAGCCTTTTTCGGCGTGCGCCAGGCAGTCGAGGTCTGCCTCGGTGTCTATGCCAGCCGCGATAAGGCCGGCGAACATGCGCACGTAAAAATCCGCGCGAACTGACGCGTCGTACATCTGCCACTGGCTGCCCAAGCCAAAATCTTTCTCAAGCCTGGAGCGCACCAGACCTGCTATGTGCCTGGGATGCCAGCCGATTTTAAGCAGGACGCGCGTCAACGCCTGCAGGTTTGTGGGTTTAAGCAGGTTATCGTTCGGCCATTGCAGGCAGTGCGCCACGCAACAGGGCAGCGTATTCGGGTCGAAGGAGTCGTATGTCTTTGGCCAGAGCGCCGGCGAGTCGTGCTGCTGGGAATCGAAATAAGAATGAAACCTGAACAACCGCGATGAAATGTATGATTTTATCAGCGCCTGAATGCCGGCCGACGCCTCGGGGATACGGGCGCCCGCGTGCCTGGCGTAATCCTGGCTGAGTCCCAGATCCGCGCGAATGCCTATGAGATCGTCGAGCGTATACTTTGTGGAACGCGGCAGCGCCGCAAGCGGCGGTATTTCCCCGGCGGCGCGCTCGCCGAATTTTTCCTTTTGATACCTGTGCTTCTGGTAGGTTGAAAACGGGCAGCGAATGTCCCGCATGTAAACCGGATCGCCGTACATGGAAAGATCAATTGATATGGCTTCGCGGGATACGTTGCCGGGAGACAGGTCCGTGCATACTACCGGTATCCCGCGGGTGCGCGTAGACATGTCGCTTAACACCATGTGCGAAACATATTCCATAAGCCGCCCCATGGCGTCGAAGGCGCGGGCTGACTGCGCCGGCACCGAATGCGGCAGGCGCCCCTTGGGCGAAGCGTACTTCAAGGCAAGCGAGTCGTTGACGTTACCCAGCGCCGCAAGCTGGTTGTGCGCTTTGCCGTCATGGCTTACGCGAAAGCTGTAATGATAACCCTGGCCCGTCATGATTTGCAGGTACGGAATGCCGAAACGGCGGAAAATTTTTTCTATGCGCTGGCAAATATCCTCTAAAAGGTAAAATGTGCGGTGCGGGTTGAAATACGCCTCGGCGGGGTAATCAAGATTGAAATATTCTATGTCCAGGATTCCGAGCGTGGACGAACGGTCCCAGACTGCGCGGAAAATATCCACGCCGCTATCGAGCAGCTTCAAAAATGAACGGCGCGACGGGATGAAATAGTATTCTTCCGAAACGCGATCCGGCTTGAAAGACTCGCCCACGCCGGACAGGTATTCGGTGGTAAACGTCGAAGGATCTATCGTCTGCCCGCCGCAATACTCGGCAAGGCGCTGCTGTATGCTTATGCTGTCATAATATTCTTTTGGTGAAAGCATGTTAATAAGACATCGGCGGGGAGAGGGTTATCGCCGGGGGAAGATATTACTGTTGGACGAACTTGCGGCCGGCGGCGGCCAGTTTTTTCATCTTGGCCGCGGAATCCGTCTCAAGATAGACACGAACAACCGGCTCGGTTCCGGACAGGCGAACTCCCAGCCAGGAGCCGTCGTTGAAAATAAATTTGTAGCCGTCAATCGTAACGGTGTTTTTAACCGCGAACGTGCCAAGCCTGGCGGGCGGGCTGGAATGAAGCCTGCGGCGGAACGCATCCATGGCCCCGGGCGTCAGGCGGAAATTCAGGCGGTGCGAAAATATGCGCCCCGTGATTGCGTAAATTTCTTCTAAAATTTTGCGGACGCTTTTTTTGCGCACCGCAACCATCTCGGCAACCAGCAGGCAGGCGAGAATGCCGTCTTTCTCGGGTACGTGCCCCCTTATGGTCAGCCCGCCTGATTCCTCGCCGCCTATAACGAACTCGTCCGGCTCGCGCGCCATCACCTCGCCGATAAATTTAAAGCCCACCGGAGTTTCGCGCACCGCGATGCCGAATTTTTCCGCTACACGGTCTATCAATCCCGTAGTCATGACGCTGCGCGCGACTACGCCGGACCAGCAGCGCGACTGCACCAGGTGATAAAGCAGCGCGGCTATCGTCTCGTTCGGATTTATGAAAGTGCCGTCCGGATCCATGATGCCGAAACGGTCGCCGTCGCCGTCGCAGGCAAGCCCGAGGTGGGACGATTCCTTTTTCATGATGCCGTAAAGCTCGGAGAGGTTTTCCTCCGAAGGTTCCGGCGCATGGCCGCCGAAGAGAACATCGCGCCACTTGTGCGTAACAATGGTGCGCGCGCCGGCCATGTCCAGCGCCGTATCCAGGTAGCCGATGGCCGTGCCGTAAAGATCGTCAACCGCGATTTTGAGGTTTCCTTTTTTTATCGCCTTGAAATCCACCAGCTCCCTGATGCGCTTGAAATACGCCGCTTGCGGATCCACAAGCTCTATGAGCTTGCGCCCGCGCGCCTCTTCAAACGATATGCGTTTAATATCGCCCGCGGTAAGCCGGGCGCAGGAGGCCTCTATCGCCTTCGTCGTCTCGGGCAAAGCCGGGCCGCCCCAGGACGGGGAAAATTTTATGCCGTTATAGTGGGGCGGGTTGTGGCTCGCCGTAAAATTTATGCCGCCGGAAAGGCCTTTTCGCAATATCTCGTGCGCGATAACGGGCGTGGGCGTGTCGCGCTTGCACAGGAGCGCCTTTATGTTGTTTGCCGCAAGCACTTCCGCGGCGGCGCGCGCAAAGTTTTCCGACAAAAAACGGGTATCGTAGCCGACGATAACGGCTTTTTCGCCCTTGCCCTGCAGCGTATAGTCGCTTATCGCCTGGGTAACCAGGCGCACGTTGTCAAATGTAAAATCGTCCGCGATAATTCCGCGCCAGCCGGATGTGCCGAAAGTAATCATAAGTTAGCTCCAATTAATTTCAAACTTCTTAATTCCCCCTCACCCTGACCTCTCCCCGACGGGGAGAGGGGTTTGTTATTCCTGCCATTTTTTTACTTTGTCGGCGTATTCTTTTAATATTTCGCGGGAGGCTTTGTCGTCGGATGTTTCCACCCAGACGTGGAAATATGCTTCGTCGGGGTCCGGAAGCAGAAGCACCCAGCCGTTATCGAAATATATCTTTACGCCGTCAATAAGCTCGGCCTTCTTGCCTTTCGCCTCTTCTATGGCGTGGCGCATCGCCTGCCCCTTCCTGTCCCAGGGGCAGGGGACTTTTTTGTGCAACACCTCGAACGAAGGCACTTCCCTGCTGAGGCGGTTGAGGTGAATCTTCTGCCTGGCCATCATCTCAAGAATTTTGCCGATGGCGTACATCGCGTCGAACGCGGGCTGGAACTCCGGGAAAATCAGGCCGCCGGAACAGTCGCCGACGAACAGCACATCCTTCTCCCGCGCGCCGGACACTATCTGACGCGGGCTTGCGGGCGTGCGTTTTACCTTTATCTTGTGATTGCCCGCGAGCTTGTCAATAACCGACGACACATGCACGGGAACGGCCACGGTTCCCTGCTTACAGGTGCGCATGACAAGCGCCGCGGTAAGCACCAGCGCCATGTCGTCCTGCAAAATACGGCCGCGCTCGTCAACGAGAAACACTTTCTCCGCGCCAGTGTCTATAAGAAAGCCGGCGTCGGCTTTAAGCGTCGTTACGATGTCGGACAGCTGGTTTAACGAATGTTTGAATTCTATATCGCTTTTCGTTATCTTGTGGGGGTTTATGTGCGCGTTCAAGGCTACAACCTCTAAGCCCAGCTCGCCCAGTATCGCCGGAAAAACCATGGATGCCGACGAGTATGCATAATCCAAAACCACCTTGAAATTGGCGGAGCGCACGGCTTCCTTGTCTATGGCTTTAAGGTATCCCGCGCGGTAGTACTCCTGGGCGCGTGGCGAAACGGTTATCTCGCCCACCTCGTGAAGGCTGGCGCGCTTGAAATCCTCGCGCAGGAACAACTGCTCTATGGCTTTTTCCTGCTGAACGGAAACGTCGCTGCCGCTGGCGTCGAAAATCTTTATGTCAATAAGGCGCGGATCGTAAGGCGATTGGCGCACGTGAATGCCGCCGGACTCGCCTTCTTTTCCTATCTCGTAACGCACCACGGGGACCGGCGCCGTGCGAAGGTCGCCAACGCGCACGCCGGCGGAGAGAAGCCCGCCTATCATCGTGCGTTTTATCATCCGGCTTGCAAGGTGCGCGTCGCGCGAAGTTATGACGTATGCGCCCTTGCCCAGGAATGCGCCGTATGCGGCCCCCACTTTGGTTGCGAACTCGGGCGTTATCTCGATATTGCCGAGGCCGGTGATGCCGTAAGCGCCGAAAAGCGCCTTGTTCCATTTCTCGCCCCATACGAGGCTTGTTGAAAGTATCGCGCCTTCCTCAACCGACTTGTGCGGCCACACTTTAAGGTTTGCCCGGATTATCGCCTCCGCGCCGATGGAACACTGGCCTGCGATAACCGTTCCCACCTGGACTACCGCCCTGTCGCCGATACGCGTTGACTCGCCGATAACGGTTTCCTTCAGGCGCGCCTCGCGGCCTATGTCCACGTTGTCCCACAACACGGAGCCGACCACCTGCGCGCGGGCGCGGATCCTGACGCCGGAGCCGATAACGGACTGCGAAAGGCGCACGCCCTTTTCTATGGAACAATTTTCGCCGATAATAACCTGGCCGTCAATCTCGACGCCCTCTTCAAGCGTTGTGCCATTTCCGATGATGACGTCCTTGCCGCCGTGCTTTATTTTTTTGCCGTCCATCTCTATGGCTATCTTTTTTTCGAGTATGTCGTAATGCGCCAGCCTGTACTCGTCGAGATTTCCCACGTCTTTCCAGTAGCCCTCGGCTACGTATCCGTAAAGCCCTTTGCCCTCGCGCAGTAAAAGCGGGAACAGCTCCTTGGAGAAATCAAACGGTTTGTCCGGCGGGATAAAATCAAAGACCTCCGGCTCAAGAACGTAAATGCCGGTGTTTATGGTGTCGGAAAATACTTCACCCCAGGACGGCTTTTCCAGGAACCGCTCTATCCTGTTGTGCGCGTCGGTGATAACAACGCCGTACTGCAGCGGATTGGTTGAGCGCGCAAGCACCATGGTGGCAAGCGCCTTTTTTTTCTTATGAAACTCGAGCGCGCCGGTGATGTCGAAATCCGTCAGCACGTCGCCGGAAATAACAAGAAAGGTGCCGGACAAATATTTCTGCGAAAACTTTACGCTGCCGGCGGTGCCGAGATCCCCCTCCGGGCGCAGGTAGCGCATCTTAACGCCCATTTTTGAACCGTCGCCGAAGTAACCGCTGATAACTTCCGGCTGGTAGTAAAGCATCATGGTGAGGTCGCTTATTTTATGGCGCTTGAGCAGCTCGATGATATGGTAGAGCATCGGGCGGTTTGCCATGGGGACCATGGGCTTTGGAATGTTGCAGCTTAAAGGGCGCAGGCGAGTGCCGAACCCGCCGGCCATTATCACAGCTTGCATTGTTTCACCTCGCAGGAGAAATATTAAGAGTATTCGTTGTTTATTGCTATGGTAGCAAATTTAGGCGGGGAAATCAAAGCGATTTAGAGGCGTTGATTAGCCGGCGCAGAGGAGGGGTTTCAGGGTTTTATCAATCTGGATATTCATCATGCCCTTGACGTCATTTATGTTGACGGGCATATTGCCGAATTTCAGGGTTTCAATAATAAGGCGGAACGCGACGGCCACGCTCATTGTATCTCCGCTAAAGGCGCGCCGCCTGGCCAATTCGGCATTTCTTTCAAGTACCGCGGCGGCGCCGTCATTGGCTTCGGGGCGCATCTGCCCGAATATTGCGCGCACCGCAATGGCATCGCGCGCGGTTTCACCGTTTTCTTTTCTATTATTGCCAAACATGGCGTCTTGTCTGGTCGGGCTGCCTAAAAACTCAGTTATACTCTCCGCGTCAAGAATTTCCATCAGGCTAAGATAAACGGCGGGTACGACTATTTCATCTTTTACGGCGGGGTTCTCTTTGATGCGGTTTTCAAGCTCCAGCCTGAAGTCCGGCAATTCTGCAATATGCAGTTTTTTCCTGTCGGCTATAAGCAGAAAATTATACCAATAAACCAGTTCCTGATCGGAACAATTTCCAAGTTCTACGATCAGAGGACACAAGTCTATCAGTTTAATCGAAACGTGTTTAAAATCACTGCGACCGCAACCGCCCTTGTAAAGCGCATCAGCAAGCAATAGCCACGACTCCGAATCATCTATCCCCTTGTTCTGCAATTTATCAGCCGCATCTTTCGCAAGCGCCTCTTTATGCGAAGGCAGCATCCACATCAGCGCCGGCAGCGCCTCAAACATGGCCTCGGGCTTCATTTCCCCCATCTTCGCAAGGCCTCCTGAAAAACTTATGTGCCGGGATAATTCAAGCAAGAGCATGGCGGCGTTATCGCGCTTCTCATCAACATTATATTGCGAAAGGCGAAATTCTATAAAGGCAAGCAGCATACCTTTGAATATTCCGGCTATCCGGTTTAGCTCAAGCGTTCCAACCCTGCTCGATTTAAATTGCCGTTCCGCCCAATTAATATAGCGCTTGAATTCAGTTTTCGGGGATTCCAGTAAATTCATACTTTCAATTATTTCCTTCGCTTGATCAATAGCTTTTTCAAAATCGTCAGGGTCGTTACTGTGCGCGGCTTCGGTAAGAATATCTATGACAGCCCAGGCGGCCGGCTGCTTGACATCACTGCCTTCAACCGCGACAGCGGCTAACAACGCCTCTGCAAAATCAAACTGCGCTTCCTCATTTTCGAGATCCATATCATCATACAGCCTGCGGCCGGCGGTTACTCCCTTATTCTCCCAATTGGGCGCCGACATGTTTGCCATTTTGCCGGCTCTCTGCAACTCGTCAATCATGCCAAAGAGCCAATTAAAACCGAAACCGCCTGAATTATCCACGGCCTGCGGCAGGCGCACAAACGCGCCGGCATCGGGAACACCGCCGAAAACAAAATCCACGCCGCTTGCGCCTTCCTGAAGGAGTTTTGTTACGCCTTCTTTTTGCAGTTTTACGGCGTCCTCTTCTATTGTGGCGCCAAGGCGGATGGCAAGCCGGCGCTCAACCTCGTTTTGCGGCCTCATAACTATCCCGCAGGCGGGGCCTATGCGCCTTTTTACTTCATTGACAAAATTCTCGTCAACAGGGCACACCATTTCAAGGTTTGTGTCGTTATTTATCATCTTGCGAACCATCTCCAAAAAGTTGGCGGCATCCTGGAATGAAAGGCCGGAGATGTCGCACTGGGCGCTTGATTCGTCGTTTCCAATCAAGATCCCGATTTCTCTCACCTGCTTTTGCCACATGCTTGTATCAGCGCTTATAGCATCGCCGAGCGCAAAAACCACGTTAAAATCTTTCAGTTCCTTTTTCACGGCGGCAAGAGTATCCCTGATCTGCTCATGCAGCAACCCGTGAAGATAGTCCTCCGGCGCCTCGCTTTCCCGTTTGACGGAACCGGCGAGTTCCATGGCAACTTCTTCCAGTGCGGCCTGTGTTCTTTTTAAATCATCAACCGAGGAAATATCCTGCCCTGAAAGGGTGTTAATTTTCGCTTGCAGACTGTCCGCAACACCGGTTGCGACAGCTTTATTTTTTAGCGCTTCGTTAAAATTTATGCCGGCAGCGGCGTCAGCCAGCGAGGGAAGGCGCACGGCCAGCCGGTTTTTACTTTGGCCGTCAAGGAACCGGGCAAACGGCACTATGTCAGTTACAACACCCAGGGGCTGATCGCCGTTAAACGAGGCGATGTCCGCCACCGTAATGCCGACTGCTGTGTCGTCGTAATTTCTGCCGCCGGAGCCGTCGTCGGTGTAATCCCCTGAGCCGCCCATTTTATAATCGGGATCCCT
>MGVF01000117.1 GCA_001800355.1 Elusimicrobia bacterium RIFOXYA2_FULL_50_26 | reverse complement strand
TGGGATAATGAAGTCTGCAACGAGGCAGAGATTGCTGATATCGGCTCCCAAAAATTAAAAGTATATATTAAAAACTGCGGCTTAAAATATGACGCTATAGAAAACTCGCTTAAAAAACTGAAACTCATGCGCGGCAAAAGGTTGCTTAATGCCGCTGTTATAATGTTTGGTAAAAAGCCGGAGAAATTTTTCGCGAATGCAAAATTGAGATATGCGGTTTTTGCAACAAATGATACCACAATACCCGTTGACATGCAGGATTTTGAAGGCGATTTGTTCCATCTTATAAAACAGGCCGAAGAGTTTTTTATAAGAAACATTCATGTAGGAATGCGGCTTGAAGGTTTTCGCAGGGTTGATGTCCCCGAGATTGATAAAGAAGCATTCAGGGAAGCGATAGTAAACGCCTTTTGCCATAGGGATTACTGGGCGTATGATTCTATCAACATTGCGATATTTAAAGACAGGGTTGAAGTTAGAAGCCCGGGTCTTCTGTTCGGAGGCCTTACAATAGCGCGCATACGAAGCGAAATGGTTTCAGAAAGGCGCAATGAACTTGTCGCGGAACTTTTTCATCGGGCGCATTTCATAGAACGGTGGGGCAGGGGAATCAGGCTTATACTTTCGAAAGAACCAACAGCTGTATTTAAGGAAATTGGAACGCATTTTATTACAATATTTAAAAGAAAGAATGTATCCGGAGCTACCCCCCAAGCTACCCCCCAAGTTGTTTTTGAGAATCTAACTGCACTGGAACAAAAAATAGTGTTGCTTATCGGGAAGGATAAATACATTTCAAGGGCGGATATTGCAGGCAAATTGCGTATTAGCGCGGATACTGTAAAGGAATACATTAAACGACTGCGAAATAGAAATATTATCAGGCGCAAAGGCAAAACTACCGGTGGTTATTGGCTCGTAGCTACGAAGTTTTAACCCGGATTTCGCGTCCTGTTGCAAATTCCGAGTTTAACATGGAATTAGAATTTTGCCACTTGACAGGGCGTTTTTTATTTTGTATAAATTTTCGACTTAACTATATATGTTCCTTGATGACCGTGATAAATTCGTTTCGTATGAAGTTATACCACTGGCCGCTTTGCCGGAGCGTTGCAACCTTCCGGTGAAGCTCTCTTAAAGAAACCATCATCAGGAAAGCCGTAACGCGGAACAAATAGTTCATTTTTTCTTTTTGGGGGGATTTTTTGGAGGTTAATTTAAATGATTTACCTTACAATGGGTCTCATGCTTGTGTTTGCCTTGCTTGCGATATTCCTTAAAGACATTCTACTAAGTGTCCTTTCACTGGCTGCGGTATCTACGCTTCTCTCCATAGCATTCTTCCAGTTCGGAGCGCCGGTGGCGGGGGCATTGGAGCTTTCCGTAGGCGCCGGGTTGATTACGGTGCTCGTAGTACTTACCATCAGCTTTATACAGCAAAAAAAAGAAATACCTCACAAGCGCACCATAACCTGGGCGCTTTTTTCATTTATTGCGGCAGCGGCGGCCGCCGGTATGTTCATGGTATTTACACCGAAGGCGGTAGTAAATGTGCTTACGGAATCGCCCTGGAGAGAAGTAGGCGAGATTTTCTGGAAAGTGCGTTCATTCGATATACTGCCGCAGGCGCTGGTTATTTTATCGGCCGCATTCGGCGTTCTTGCGCTGCTTCGCGCCGATAACGGCCGCGAATAAGTTGGGTTGAAATTTATGGAGGAAAAATGAATCTGCTCCCGGTAATATTTGCGCTCTTCGGCATGGGTATATACTGCCTGTTGAGCCGGCATAATCTTATAAAACTGTTAATCGGGCTTGAGTTGCTGGGAAAAGCCACTACGCTTGCAATAGTGTGGAGCGGGGTAATACGTAATACGCTCAGCTACACCCAGAGCCTTGCGCTGGTAGTAATAGCAATTGAAGTAATGGTAGTCGCGGTCTTCCTGGCGCTGATGTTTGCCTTCTACCGCCAGAGCGGAACGCTTGATACGGACGATTTGCGGAGGTTAAAAGGATGAGCGCCGAATTTTCTGCTTTATTGATTCTTATTATTCCGTTCGCGGCAGCCGCGGCGGTGCCGTTGTTGAATCTTGTTTCCTCGCGTGCCGTGCCGGCGTTTGCTGTCCTGGCTGGTTTATGTTCGGCGATCCTGGCCGTATTCATTCCCCTGCGTATGTCTCCGGGCACATATTTTTCATACGAATGGCTTCCGGGATTTTTTAAAACCGGTTTGATGCTTGATACGTTGTCCATAATGCCCGCGCTTATAGCCACATGGATAGGATTCCTGGTGCTGCTCTATTCCCTGGCATACATGAAACATGAGGAAAATCATTCCCGCTACTATTCGCTCGTTCTTCTGTTTATAGGTTCAATGGTGGGAATGTCTCTGTCCGATAACTTCTTGTCACTGTTCTTCTTCTGGGAAGTTATGGGTGTATGCTCCTATCTGCTTATCGGCTTTTTCTACCGCGACCCCAAGGCCGCGGCCGCCGGTGTCAAGGCTTTCATGGTAACCCGCATAGGCGATATCGGGTTGCTCGGGGCAATACTTTTAATGTATACGCTTTCAGGCACTTTTGAAATTGGCGCGAACATTGCGTTCGCTTCAAAGATTGCAATGCCTCTTCTTACCCTTATATCGTTCGGGTTTATACTTGGCGCCGTAGGTAAATCCGCCCAGGTGCCTCTGCACGTGTGGTTGCCGGACGCCATGGAAGCGCCGACAACAATATCTGCGCTCATACACGCCGCCACGATGGTTAACGCAGGCGTCTACCTTCTTGCCCGCGTATATCCAATGCTTGCGCTTGTGCCGGTATCGCTTGAAACGGTGCAGTGGGTCGGCGCTACAACGGCGATCGTCGGCGCATTGCTTGCGACATTTAATTATGATCTGAAGCGTATACTTGCATATTCCACTGTATCGCAACTGGGCTACATGGTGTTCGCAGTTGGTGTTGGCGGTGTTTTTGCATCCCAGTTTCACCTGTTTTCGCACGCATTGTTCAAGGCTCTTTTGTTCCTTTGCGCCGGGAGCGTTATCCATGAAGTGGGAACAAGGGACATCCGTGAAATGGGCGGCCTGCAAAAGGGTATGCCACTGACATCTATGACTTTCCTGGTAGGTTCGCTGGCATTGATGGGTTTGCCGGTTCTAAACGGTTTTTTCTCTAAAGACATGATTTTAGAGGAAGCGTACAAGCACCATGCTATGGCGCCGCTGGCCTTGGCTGTGCTGGCCGCGGTGCTTACCGCATTCTATTCCCTGCGCACAACCTCTATGGTGTTCTGGGGAAAAAACCGCGGTAATAAACCGGCTGCCGCGGAAGCGCCGGCCGTAATGACGATCCCCCTGGTTATTTTAGCGGCCGGTTCGCTGATTTCGTGGCTTCTGATAGGCCCGATCACTTCCTCATGGGTCTCATCCGGTTTGGAAGGCGCGCATATTGACTGGAAAGAATTAATCAGGGAAACGTTTGTTTCCAAGGCGTTCATACTCACGTTAATAGCGCTTATATCGGGATTTGCTTTATATATGTATCGCGCTACAGTAGCAATATCCTTGAGGACGAATTTTTCAGCCATCTTTAAGGCTACCGCCGTTGGTTTTGGCTTTGACATAGTTTATGGCTGGCTGACAGGTTTTGTTTATGCTACCGGCAGGCTGCTCCGCTACCTCTGGGAAGATGGCGTAATGGAAGGCATAAACAAGGGTGTGGGCGCAATTAGCACAAGCTCAAGCATAGTCATGAGAAAAATGCAGACCGGTGACGTTCACTGGAACCTTTTTTATATTGTAGCAACGTTAATTATAGTGCTGGCATCGCTGCTTCCTCTCTTTAGATAGAGAGATTTTTGCCTGTCCGATGATGCACAAAGGGAGCTGACGAATATGAAATCAATCCTTACGCTTCAATTGTTACCGCTTATAGGCGCGCTTATTATGTTCCTTCTGCCGCGCAAACGGTTCGAACTTGCGGGTATCGCCGCGTTCCTGTTTGCGGTCGCCGAATTTGTGCTGGCATTTAAACTTATGCCGCTGTCGCCGGAACTTAGCCTGCCGACGGGGCTTGGCGTAACGCTTGTCTTCGCTTTTGATACTCTTTCGGCCATAACGGTGCTGGTTTTATCAGGCGCCACGGCAATTGCGATTCTTTATTCTCTGTACATGAAACAGTATCCCGAGAGGACGCCATCCTTCTACTCCATGATACTGTTGGTGCTTTTCGGCACCACCGGCGTTGCGCTTGCCCGCGACCTTATACAGTTTTACGTATTATGGGAAGCCATGCTTATCCCCGCCTGGGTGCTGGTAATAAACTGGAACGAGGATATGAGCCGCGCCCGTTACACGGGCATGAAATTTTTCATTATTACGCATATCGGCGCAGTGCTTATGCTTGCCTCTATACTCTGGATAATGACGGTTACAGGCGCTACAAATATGGCTGAAGTTTCGGCCGCACTTTCGGCGTTGCCCGCCGCTACCGTTACCATAATGGCTATTCTTTTCCTGGCGGGTTTCATTGTAAAGCTTGCCATATTTCCTTTTCATACATGGCTGCCGGACGCTTATACATCGTCCGTTATGCCCGTAACGCTTATACTTGTGGGTGTTATGACCAATATAGGCGTATATGGTATGGCGCGGTTTTTGCCGTTCTTTCCGCCGGATGCGACAGCGGCGCTTTCCTACCCGCTTATGGTTGCGGCCGTTGTTACCATGTTCTACGGCGGCATACTGGCTCTCGTGGAAAAAAATGCCAAAAAAATTGTGGCTTATTCATCAATCAGCCAGATGGGCTACGTGTTGTTCGGTTTCGCGACCCTTCTTCCGATGGGAATGGCCGGTTCGGTATTTAACATTATTAACCAGGCTGCCACCAAGCTTACGCTTTTCATGTGCCTGGGCCTGGTGTTTGAATACGCCGGCACGCAACGGATTGACGAACTTGGCGGCTGGGCAAAACGGCTTCCCTTTGCGGCTATTTTTTCCACGGCAAGCGTGCTTTCGCTGGTTGGCGCGCCGCCCATGGTTGGTTTCTGGCCGGAAGTTCTTACATTTTCAGCCGCGTTCGCATACGGCAATTATACGCTTGCGGCGCTGGGGCTTGTCGCAACGGTAATTTCCGCGGCTTACGGGCTGCGTCTTATACGCATGGTATTTTTTGGCCCCATGCAGGCAAAGCAGGATGGCCCCGTGTTTACCATGCGCTGGACAAGTTACTCCGCCGTTACCCTGTCCATGATTTCCCTGTTTGTAATGGGTGTGTATCCTTCCATAGCCTTTAACGCCGTAAGGAAAGCGATAGCCACCCTCGGCTTTTTCCTGGCAGGATAAACACCTTCCCGGTAGTTTGTCTTACAGACTTTAGAAACTCGAACATAAAGTCTTTCGGTTTCAATATGCGAGCCGAAACGCAGGAAAAGGCGGGCGCGGCGTAGCGGTAGCTACGTAAGCCCGCGTTTTCCGAAGTTGCAGGCCGCAGATTGAAACCGCTAAATTACGAAACAACTGTTTGCATAACATCAGTTTTTTGGCCTACAGGAGGTCTGTCAGATGGATATAAGCATACTCATGGAAAATACCATTCTTGCGCTGCTTGTCGGTGTGTTTGCAAGCTACATCGGCGGGGCGCTGTTCCGCAATAATGAGCGCGTTATCTCAGGCGTCATTGCCCTGGTAGCGCTTTCGGTTGCGCTTGTCAATTCATGGATGATGCTTCCGGCGCTTATGTCCGGTGTTCAAACCATAGCGGCATTCGGCTTTCTTGTATTGAACGTTGACCTGCTTGGCTGGATAGTTGCGCAAACCGGCCTTGTGCTGACACTTATTGTCACCCTGTATTCAATTTCCTACATGGATGAGGACAGCGGCACCAGTAAATTCTTTCCCCTTCTGTTGCTTTTAATTACATCCGTCCTGGGGCTTGTCTTCGGTTCCGATCTCTTCAACCTTTATGTATTCTTCGAGCTTCTTTCAATAACCTCATTTACGCTTGTCGCTTTCAGAAAAAAACAGTGGGACCCCGTTGAAGCCGGCATAAAATTCCTTGTAATGTCTTCAATGGGTTCCGCAATGATATTGCTGGGTATTGCGCTTGTGTACAAGGATTTCGGCCAGCTTGATTTAACGACGCTTTATACGCTTACTTCCACGGGCGCGGTGCAGCAGTGGTGGTTGCCGGTGGCGCTCTTTACAGTAGGTTTCGGTATTAAAGCCGCGATGTTCCCGCTGCACACATGGCTGCCCGATGCCCATGCCGAGGCGCCAAGCGGAATATCGGCCATGCTTTCCGGTATAGTGATCGAAGCGGGATTTTTCGTTATGTTTCGCGTTCTTCTTGCCATCGGTTCAACATTCCCATGGGGTATGATGCTTGTATGGTTCGCGCTCCTGACCATGACAGCCGGCAACATAATGGCATTGACGCAATCGAGCATGAAACGTATGCTTGCCTATTCGTCCGTGGCGCAGATGGGTTATATTCTTCTCGGAGTCGGCATAGCCGTTGCCTATAATGCGCCGGCCGGCGGCACCGGCGGTATTTTTCATATTGTTACCCATGCTTTCATGAAGGGGCTGGCCTTCCTTTGCGCGGGAGCCTTTATACACAGGCTTGGCAGCGGTAAGCTTGACGATATGCGTGGCGCCGGTTGGAAAATGCCGCTTACAGGCGCGGCCTTCACCATAGCCGTGCTTTCGCTTGCGGGTGTGCCGCCGTTCTCGGGTTTTATGAGCAAGCTGCTTATATATCAATCCGGTATCCAGGCAGGCACGGCGCTGGGCTGGACAGCCGCATTTATCGCCATACTTAATTCTGTCCTTTCGCTGGGATACTACCTGCCCGCGGTCGGCACATTATACTCGCGCAATCCGTCCGCAGCCTCATCCAGGGCAAAAGAGTCCCCGTTTACAATGTCATTTGCAATAGCAATACTTGCCCTCATAACAATTTATCTTGGCGTTATGCCGGATCCCGTACGCTCATGGGTAGGCCAGGCGTTCAGCGCGCTTAAGGGACCCTTCTAGTTAGTACTAGTTTGACTGTCCGACGAATTTGTGATAAAATATATGTTCAATAGAGGTTATCTATGACATTTCTAGTTCCGCCGTTTGCTTTTATTCTTTTCCTGGCAATAGCCGCTATCCTCGGGCTTGGCGCGATGAAATTCGGGCCGCAGGCGCCCAGCTCCGATGAAGCGAAGACATCCTATGCTGGCGGCGAAGACATAGCCGGCCAAAAGATGTTCCCCGGCTACAAATTGTTCTACCCGATAGCGCTTTTCTTTACTATTCTGCATGTTCTTGCGCTTCTGCTTGCGCTTCTGCCGACAGGCGCCGCAGCCCTGGGATTGTTTTACGCCGGTATAATATGCTTTACGCTGTTATTGTTGATATTGCGGTAAGTTATCAAATTATGAGGTTACTACAATGGTAGATGTTATTGTTGAGCAAGCCCCGAAAAAAGCGAAGAAAGGGGCGTTCGCAAAACTGGCGGACTGGTCCCGCATCAAGTCGCCGTGGATCATACATTTCAATGCCGGCGGCTGCAACGGTTGCGATATCGAGGTTCTGGCTGCGCTTACTCCGCGTTTCGACGTCGAGCGTTTCGGTATCCTGCTTAAAGGAACGCCGCGCCACGCGGATGTGCTGGTTGTTACAGGCCCCGTAAACGAACAGATAAAAAAACGGCTTAAACGTATATACGACCAGATGCCGAATCCAAAGTTTGTGGTGGCCGTCGGCGCATGCGCCCTTTCCGGAGGCGTGTTCCGCGGTTGTTACAATTCGCTTGGCGGCATTGACGACGTATTGCCCGTTTCCGCCTACATCCCCGGCTGCCCTCCCCGCCCGGATGCCATCATAGACGGCGTAGCAAAACTTCTGGGAAAATTAAAAAAAGGATAAATAAATGCGGGGATGAACAATAAATTAATATGAGTGATGAAAGAGACATAGTCAAATATTGGCTAGAATCTTCCAAACAAGATTTTGAAACAGCGGAAATCCTTTTTAAGAATAGAAAGTATCAGCATTCTTTGTTTTTTTGTCACCTAAGTATTGAAAAACTGCTGAAGGCAGTTTTTGTGAAATCCAGAAAAGCAGCGCCTCCTCTAATTCATGATTTGGTGCGTTTGGGAGAAAAAACAGGCATTCCGTTATCTGAAGGAATAAAAAATGATCTTGCAGAGATAAGCACATTTAACATACAGGCAAGATATGATGATTATAAGCTTAGTTTTTATCTGAAAGCTGACAGGCAGTTTGCCTTAAAATATGTGAGTATAACAAGAGAATTACTTAAATGGCTAAACAAACACGTATAGACAAAAATGAGATTTGTTTGATCCTTAGGTACAAGCAGCTTCTTAAGGAGAAGGGAATTAAAATATCCAAGTTAATTATTTTTGGCTCATATGCAAAGGGTACTGCAATGTCTGACAGCGATATTGATCTTGCAGTAATATCTTCACAATTCGGTAAAGATAAAATTAAGGAAATGATGTTACTACGTAAGCTGGCTATAAAAATTGATTCGCACATAGAACCAATACCATTCTCACCGCAGGATCTTAAGGACAGGTATAGCACACTTGCAAACGAAATAAATAAATTTGGCATGGTAGTATAGCGCCAGGGAGAACAATATGGCTAAATGGATTGAAGTGCCTTCGAAGGATATACGAAAATGGGTTTCCGAGCTTATTGATTCGGGGAAATATAAGCTGCTTTCCACGATAAGCGCTTACCAGGAAGCTGAAAACATTTTTATAGTCTACCATTTCATGATAACGGAGGGGGTGATCAACGTGCGCACTGTCGTGCCGTTGGCCGAGCCGCGGCTTCCCTCCATAACGCCGGTTTTGCCCGCCGCTATACTCTACGAGAGGGAAATACAGGATATTCTCGGCGTTTCTTTCGGCGAGATAATTGACGGGCGCCGCCTCATACTGCCGGAACAATGGCCGCAGGGAGTATATCCGTTGCGCAAGGATTTCCAGACTCCCAAGGAGGAGCAGTACAAATGAACGAAAATGTCATACTTCCGATCGGCCCGCAACACCCGCTCTTAAAGGAGCCTATGCATTTCAAGTTCACTATAGACGGTGAACGCATAGTGGATGCGGATATACGTCTTGGATATAATCACCGCGGCATAGAAAAAGCATGCGAGGCCAGGACATATACCCAGGATCTTTACATGATCGAGCGTATATGCGGAATCTGCTCGCATACGCACGCAACTAATTTTGTGCAGGCGGTTGAAGAAATAATGAAGGCCGAGATTCCTTCCCGCGCCAAGTACTTGAGGGTTGTTGTGGCCGAGCTTGAGCGCATTCACAGCCATTTGTTGTGGCTGGGCGTAGCCGGACATGAGATAGGTTTCGATACCCTGTTCATGCTTTCATGGCGCGATCGTGAAATCGTGCAGGACCTGCTTGAAATAATTACCGGCAACCGTGTCAATTATGGAATGAACACCATAGGCGGTGTGCGCAAGGATATGTCGAAAGAAGAGATCTCCCAGTGTTTGGCCGGACTTAAGACACTTGAAGAGCAGACTCTTTATTTCGCCAACGTTGCGCAGAATGAAACCACCTTTATACGCCGTGTTGACGGTGTGGGAATACTGCCTAAGGACATTGCGATAAGCCATGGCGCGGTTGGGCCTACGGCGCGCGGTTCCGGCGTTGACCTGGACATCCGGCGCGATGCTCCCTATGCCGCTTACGGCGAAATACCTTTTCAGGTAATTACATCCGACAGGGGAGACGTTCTCGGGCGCACGCTTGTGCGCGTAGGCGAAACATTAGAGGCCATAAAAATAGTCCGCTATTGTCTTGAACACCTCCCCGAGGGGCCTATCGTCGTAAAGCTGCCCCGTAAAGTGCAGGTGGGAGAGGCTGTTACCCGTTACGAAGCGCCGCGCGGCGAATGCATCCATTACGTCCGCGCCAACGGTTCTGAAAAACCGGACCGGGTTAAAGTGCGCGCCCCCACCATGGCGAACCTGGTTTCAATCCGCCATTGTCTGATAAATCAGCAGATTGCCGATATTCCGATTATAGTCGCGGCGATTGACCCGTGCATATCCTGCACCGACCGCACAGCCGTTATCTTAAAGCAGGACGGTTCACATAAAACGGAAGTTATAGATTGGGCGACCCTGCGTAAACGCGCCATATATAAGAAACCTTTGAAGTAGAGGAGATAATCCAAAAATGTTAATAGAATTGGCAAAGATAGTTATTTTTCCCGGGTTTTTATTCCTGCTTGCGTATTCGTTGTTTGCTCAGTGGCTGGATCGCAAGCTGTATGCGCGAATGCAGAATCGCGTCGGTCCTCCGCTTGTTCAGCCGCTGGCCGATATAGTCAAACTGTTTTCAAAGGAAACGATAATACCTGCAAGTGTAGATGCGTTTCTTTTTAGAGTATTGCCGTACTTTGCATTTGCAGGTGTAACAACATCGTTTCTTTTCCTGCCTGTATATTCTTCGACCCCGGTTACATCATTCCCAGGGGATCTCGTTGTAGTTGCATACCTCTTAACGATTCCGACGCTGGTGCTTTCACTTTCCGGTTGGGTTTCCTGCAATGTCTACAGCGTTATCGGAGGCATACGCTGCCTCAGCCAGTTATTTGCCTACGAGGTTCCGTTCTTCATTGCATTGCTGACGCCGGCCATGTTGCTTGAAACCTGGAATATCAGTGAAATATCAAAAAACCTGCCATCGTTTCTTGCCGCCCATCCTGTCTATATTATTCCGGTAGGAGTGGCTTTTGTAGTAGCTGTTATTTCTTTGCAGGGGAAACTGGAACGCAAACCATTTGATATACCCGACGCCGAAACCGAAATAGTCGCAGGCCCGTTTACCGAGTATTCAGGGAGGCTGTTCGGAATTTTCCGTTTGACATTGGATATGGAAATGGTGGTCGGCGTCTCGCTTCTTGCCGCGATTTTCCTTGGCGGGGCAATGCCGTTTTTAGGCATACCCGGGCTCGTCATGTTCTTCGTTAAAACGTTCTTTATTTTATTTATACTTGCATATATCAAGACGGCAGTAGGCAGGATCCGTATAGACCACATGGTCAGTTTTGGCTGGACGACGCTTGCCCCTGTGTCCATTTTGGCCATGCTGTTTGTCGTTATATTGCACAAGGGAGGATTGTTATGAGACGCCCTGGAGCGATATGGCGCGAACTCGTTAAGAATCTGCGCCGCAAGCCGGCTACCGTGTTATATCCCGCGGAACGCCTTGAGATACCGGAAAACTTCCGCGGCAGGCCGGTTTTCAACCCGGCTACGTGCATCGGTTGCATGATGTGTGTGCGCGATTGCCCGGCTAAAGCTGTAAAGATAGAGAAAGTGGGAGAAAAAAAGTTTTCCTGCACGTTCTATCTTGACAGGTGCATTTACTGCGGCCAATGCTCGGATTCCTGTGTAAAGAAAAGCATTACCATGAGTCACGAGTTTGAGCTGGCTTGCTTTGATCGCAGCACGCTTGTCGATACTAAAAAAGAAGATGCGCAGGCAGCTAAATAAAGTGTTGCATGGTTACAGCCAATCTGCATGAAATATTTGGCCGTCGCCCTGTAGTAATACTCGGCGCAGGCTCTGAACTGCGGGGGGACGACGGCTGGACTTATCATCTGATAAACCGCTTAAAAGAATTTGTTCCCGCTGACGTTCATTGTATTTGGGGTTCAACGCTGCCGGAGAATTTTGCCGGGAAAGTAGTTCAGCTGTCCCCTGCGTCGGTGATTGTTGCCGATTCGGCGGATTTCGGCGCTGCGCCTGGAACCTTTCGTTTTTTTTCGGCGGATGAGCTGGCAGATGAGGCTCCTTTATCCCACCGTATGCCGCTTAAAGATCTTGCGCGCCTCATAGAACAACGCGCCGGCTGCCCCGTTCACTTCCTGCTTATTCAACCCGAAAATATAGAATTTTCATTAGAACTATCGCTCCCTGTCAGCCGGGGACTGGAACAACTTATTAACAACATCCGGCAAATACTGAATATAAAATGAAGGACAGAAAATCGTGGGCTGTTGCGGCTTCGCTTGGCACTACGCTTGCCGTGGCGGCGGCGATTGGTTTTGCGGCCGGTTACTATCTTGACGGATGGCTGCATACGTCGCCTTACCTGACACTCGCAGGCTTTTTCATCGGCGTACTAGCCGGCTTCTGGTCGTTAATTAAAGAAATACGGCGGCAGAATAAAAATGGTTGATATATACAGTATCCTCAGAAGAAATGCCATGGTTCTTGTTGTTTTCGTCGTGGCCGCGGTGCTTATGAAACGCGCGGAGTTTATTGCCGGAACGGTCCTGGGCATGGCCGTGGCGACCGCCAATTTCATGCTGCTGCAAAATGCGGTTAAACGCATGTTCTCCGCCGCGGCGCCGGTTTCCAGGCTGATGGCGTCGTATATGCTGCATTTTGTATTGAAGATTCTTCTCATAGCGGCGCTGTTGTTCGTGTGTGTAAAATTTCTTTCGATAGACTGGAAGGGATTTATTTCCGGACTCGTTCTGTCATCGTTTATTTTTATTACTGAAATACTAAAGCTGCAAAAGGTGCGACAGTGTCAATCGTCCCCGAATCGGTAGAATTTCACGTTCCCGGCGTTCCGCCCGCGGTGTTGATGATTTTCATTACATGGGCGATACTTTTTTCGCTATCGCTTTTTGTGCGCGCGCGCCTTGCGCCCGTTCCACGCGGCATAAACGTGTTTTTCGAGTTGATATTCGACTTTATCTTCACGTTCGCCGATACCGCCATCGGAAAGGAAGCTCATAAGTATTACCCGCTTTTCATCGGCATATTCCTTTTCGTTCTCACAGGCAATTTTCTCGGGCTTGTCCCGGGCTTCATATCTCCCACCGCAAATGTAAGCGTTACACTCGGCCTTGCGCTTATAACATTTGTGTATTACCATGCACAGGGGTTCCGCGAGCATGGGCTTAAATATCTTTTGCAGTTTCTCGGCCCGCGCCTTCCGTGGTATCTGTTTCCGATAAATATGCTTATGCTTGTAATTGAACTTGTCAGCCATACCGCACGCGTCATTTCGCTTTCTTTACGTTTATTCATAAACATATTCGCAAAGGAAGTTCTGCTTGGCATACTGGCAAGCCTTCTGGTAGGTTTTTTTCTTGGTCCCACGCTTATTGATAAAGGATTATCGCTGACGATATTATTTTTGCGGCCGCTCATTATTTTGCTTGGCGTGCTGGTAAGTTTCGTGCAGGCGTTTATTTTCGCGGCGCTGGCCATAGTATACGTAGCAGGCGCTGTAACGGAAAGCCATTAAAGGAGGCGTTAGGTGAAGAACAAGATGCGTTGCTTGTTAAGTGTGGTGTTGCCGTTGCTGGCAAGTGCGGTTGCATGGGCGCAGGCGCCCGCGGCTGCTGATGCGGCTGCAAAGCCGGCGTCGTTGTCATATTTTGTATGGACAACAGTGTTTATAGCTGTGGGTTTTTCATTTACCACGGCTTTGGCGGCGTTGGGGCAGGGAATGGCGGTGCGCGGCGGCCTTGAAGGCATAGCACGCCAGCCGGAAGCAAGCGACAAGATCCAGATAAGCATGTTGCTTGGCCTTGCGTTCATCGAATCGCTGGTATTGTTTGCGCTGTTCATCCACATCATTTTATTGTTCGCAAACCCGTTTATAAAGTATCTGCAATAAGGCTTAAAGCATGATAGACATAAACTTAAGTATACTTGCGGCGCAGGTTGTTACGTTTCTGATAGCGCTGTTCATTATCTGGAAGATATCGTGGAAGCCTCTGACGGAGATGATGAGCCGCCGGCAGGAGAAGATAAAAAACGATATCGAGGCCGCGCAGGCGCAACGTCAGTCCGCCGAAGAATTAAAGAAGACATACGAAAAACACCTTGCGGACGCGCGGGTTGAGGCTCATAAACTGGTGGCGCTTGCCTCGGAAGATGCACAGCGCGAACGTCAGGCCATCCTTGTCCATGGCCGCGCGGAAGCGGAAAAGATAGTCGGTGATGCCAGGCGCGAACTGGAACAGGAAAAAATCCGTCTTGTGGGCGAACTACGCCGCGATGTTTCCATGCTTGCCGTAGAAATATCTGAGAAAATGGTAAGGAAATCCATTGACCCCGCGGTGCAGGAACAGGCATTTAAAGAGGCGATGGATTCTCTCGATAAGCAGTAGGACTGCAACTTTATGAAACGAATTGCTTACGCTTACGCCGCTGCGTTGTTTTCGGTCGCGATTGAGAAAAAAGCGCAGGCGGCTACGTTGGAACAACTGACGGCGGCGGCCAGTTTAATGTCTGCCGAAAAGCGGCTTATGGTGTTTTTCCGCAATCCCTCGATCCCGTCGAAAGAGAAGAATGCGCTCATCGAGAGGGCGTTTGCTTCAATGCCGCTGGTAAAAAATTTTCTGCTGCTTGCCGTCAGGCGAAAGGTTGTGCATCTTGCCGGTGATATTGCCGCCGCCTATAAAGTGATGCTGGATCAATCACTGGGGCAGGAGCCTGTAACTATAACATCGGCGGCGGAGTTGAGTAATGATAAACGCCGGCAGCTTGCCGCAACACTTGCAAAAATGCTCGGCGCCGGAGTCATTCCCGATTTTAAGGTTGATCCCGGCATCATGGCCGGTATTGTTATACGCTACCGCGATAAAATCATAGACGGCAGCATTAAAGGGCAATACGAGGCGCTCAAGAGGTCGCTAGTGTTAATATAAAATTTAGCGGGAGTAAATAACGTATGGCTATTCAACGGGAAGAAATCATCGCGCTTGTGCGCCAGCAGTTGAAACAGTACGAATCGAAAGTAACGTTAGACGAGATTGGTTATGTGTTAAAAGTCGGCGACGGCGTCGCGCTTTTGCAGGGGCTTGAGAATGCCATGATGGGGGAATTGCTGCAGTTTCCCGGCAACCTCTTCGGCATGGTGATGAACCTGGAACACGATACGGTAAGCTGTGTGCTTTTCGGCTCCGATACTCTTGTTAAAGAGGGTGATGAGGTCAGGCGCACGGGCAGCGTAATGGAAGTTCCCGTAGGTGAAGAGCTTCTGGGGCGCGTGGTAAATCCGCTGGGACAGCCGCTGGACGAAAAGGGGCCTGTTAACTCCAGGCATACGCGTCCCGTGGAAGTTATCGCCCCGCACGTGGTGGAACGTCAGCCGGTGCGCGAACCGTTGCAAACCGGCTGGAAATCCGTGGATGCGATGATACCGATAGGCCGCGGGCAGCGCGAACTTATAATAGGCGACCGGCAGACCGGCAAAACGGTGCTTGCCATAGACACTATAATAAACCAGAAAAATGAAACCGACAGGCCGATATGCATTTACGTTGCCATCGGGCAGAAACAGTCTGTGGTGGCGCGTATCGTAAAGACGCTGGAAGACAACGGCGCAATGGAATATACGATAGTCGTCAATGCAACGGCCTCTGACCCTGCCCCGCTTCAATATATCGCTCCTTATGCCGGTTGCAGCATGGGCGAATATTTCCTGTGGCAGGGCAAGGACGTCTTGTGCGTTTACGACGATTTAAGCAAACATGCCCAGGCTTACCGCCAGTTGTCGCTCCTGTTGCGCAGGCCGCCGGGGCGCGAGGCATACCCGGGCGATGTTTTCTACCTGCATTCCCGCCTGCTTGAGCGCGCCTGCAAATTAAGCGACAAGAACGGCGGAGGGTCGCTGACCGCGCTTCCTATAGTTGAGACGCAGGCAAATGATATTTCCGCATACATTCCTACAAACGTGATTTCGATAACCGACGGGCAGATATATCTTGAGTCGAGCCTATTTTATTCGGGTATTCGTCCCGCCGTAAACATCGGGCTTTCGGTGTCGCGCGTCGGCGGTTCGGCGCAGATAAAGGCCATGCGAAAAGTTGCGGGGCGCTTGAGGCTTGACCTTGCCCAATTCCGGGAGCTGGCATCGTTTGCGCAGTTTGCAAGCGATCTCGATAAATCAACGCGCGCGCAGCTTGTCCGCGGCGAGCACATGGTTGAATTGTTAAAGCAGGGGCAGCACAGCGCGATGAGCGTGGAAGACGAAGTTATGGCCATATATGCCGGCACGGGCGGATTTATAGACGATCTGCCGCTTACCGCGGTGCATTCGTTCGAGAAAGAATTGCTTGCGTTCATGGCGCGGCGCTACCCGGAGATCGGCGCGGACATAAAAAAATCAAGCGCGCTTTCCGAGGAAACGGCCTGGCGCCTGTCGGAAGCGATACAGGAATTTAAACGTGATTTCACTGCGCGCCTTACGGCGTAAAATACGCACCGTACGCTCTATCCAGCAGATTACCCGCGCCATGAAAATGGTGTCCTCCATGAAGCTCAGGCGCGCGCGGGAAAAGGCGGCGGCCTCTCAGCCGTTTGCTCAAAAGATATGCGGGCTGCTCGGCACGCTGATGGCGTCTGTCTCCGGGACGGCGGATGCGGAACAGCTTTTTTCCGCGCATCCGTTGTTGAGCAAAAAGAAGGGCAACCGCATTGCCGTTGTCGTCATCACGGCGGACCGCGGCTTGTGCGGCGGCTACAACTCGGCTATTATGCGCAAGACAAGGGAATTCCTGCACGCAAACCGGGACAAGGAAATTCTTATCGCCGCCATCGGAAAAAAGGGGCGGAACGCGCTTGTGCGCGAGAAAAGAGAGTTGTTTAAGGAGTACAATAACATTCTCGGTTCTCTCCAGTTTTCAGGCGCCGACGAACTGGGCGAGGATATAATGGGGCTTTTCTTGTGCCAGTGTGTTGCGGAAGTTTTCGTTATCCACGCACAATTTCGTTCGGCCATTCAACAGCCTGTGGCCGTCGAGCGAATCCTTCCCGTAACGATAGACGATATTGCCGGAGAGAAGCGGGATGGCGCGGATTTTATCTATGAGCCGGGGCCGGAAAAACTTTTGGATTACCTGCTGCCGTATTATGTAAAATCCAACATATACCATATGCTGCTGGGTTCACTCGCGGCGGAGCAGGCCGCGCGCGTGGCCTCGATGGAAGCGGCGACGAAAAACGCGCAGGGTGTCATTGATGCCCTCTCATTGCAGGCAAACAAATTGCGTCAGGAAAGAATCACGCAGGAATTATCCGAACTGATCGCCAGCGGAATGTAGGGGCGTCATTGATGCCCCCTCACCCCACCCTCTCCCCGACGGGGAGAGGATACAAAGGCTGTAGATTTTCTTTCCTCTCCATGACGGGGAGAGGATACAAAGGCTGTAAGTTTTCTTTCCTCTCCCCATCGGGGAGAGGATTAAGGTGAGGGGGAGCCGTTTTAACAGGAGAGGTTAGCATGAACAATGGGAAAATAGTGCATATCGTCGGGCCGGTTGTTGATTGCGAGTTTGAATCCGGCATACCGGATATACATACGGCGCTTGAAGCGCGTGGCAAGTTTATGCGCGCGGGTAAAGAAACCGAGGAAAAAATCATACTTGAGGTCGTCGCGGACCTGGGCGACAATACCGTACGCACCATCTCCATGGGGCCAACCGAGGGCTTCAGCCGCGGTATGCAGGTTGCAAATACCGGAAAACCGATAACTGTTCCCGTCGGCAGGAAATGCCTCGGGAGGATGATAAATGTGCTTGGCGAGCCGATTGACCACATGGGCGAGGTTAAAACAGACGAAATGCTGCCCATTCACCGTCTTCCGCCGGAATTTTCCGATCAGCAGGCCGAACCCGAGGTTTTTACGACAGGGATTAAGGTTATAGACCTGCTTACACCTTTCATGAAAGGCGGCAAGGTAGGCTTGTTCGGCGGAGCCGGTGTGGGCAAAACCGTCGTCATAATGGAACTCATTCACAACGTGGCTACCAAACACGGCGGCGTGTCGGTATTCACGGGCGTAGGCGAGCGCACCCGCGAGGGAAACGATCTCTGGCTTGAAATGAAACAGTCCGGCGTGCTGGACAAATCCGTGCTTGTGTATGGCCAGATGAACGAGCCGCCCGGCGCGCGCCTTCGCGTCGCATTGACGGGGCTGACCCAGGCCGAATATTTCCGCGATCAGGAAAAACAGGATGTGCTGCTTTTCGTAGATAATGTGTTCAGGTTCGTGCTTGCGGGCGCGGAGGTTTCGGCGCTGCTTGGCCGCCTTCCGTCGGCCGTGGGCTACCAGCCTACGCTTGGCACCGAGATGGGCGAGTTGCAGGAACGCATAACATCCACCAGGAAGGGTTCAATCACCAGCGTCCAGGCCGTATACGTGCCTGCCGACGACCTCACCGACCCCGGTGTTGCAACCACGTTTACTCATCTTGATGCTTCGGTGGTATTGTCGCGCCAGATAGTGGAGCTTGGTATTTACCCCGCCGTTGATCCCCTGGATTCCACGAGCCGGATACTGGATCCTCATGTAGTCGGCAACGAGCATTACCAGGCGGCGCGCAGCGTGCAGCAGATTTTGCAGCGGTACAAGGACTTGCAGGATATTATAGCAATCCTCGGAATTGACGAGCTTTCGGACGAGGATAAACTTGTCGTTGCGCGCGCGCGCAAAGTGCAACGTTTTCTTTCGCAGCCATTTTTTGTGGCGCGCGAGTTTACCGGGCGCGAAGGCAGGTTCGTGGAACTCAAAGACACGATACGCGGATTTGTGGAAATCATCGAAGGTAAACATGACGATATACCTGAACAGGCTTTCTTTATGGCAGGAACAATTGATGAGGTTGTAGAACGTTCGAAACAGCCGGCATGAACAATACCGTTTTGCTTGAAATCATTTCACCGGATAAAGTCTTTTTCAGCGGGCAGGTGCGCTCAATAATATGCCCGTCTGAAGACGGCGCGCTTGGCGTTTTACCCGGGCATTGCCCGCTTATCGCGCACTTAAAACCGGGCAAACTGCAAGTTACGGACAGCGGGGGAAAGAAGGAAGAGTTTTCTATAAGGGGCGGTTTCCTCCAGGTTGATCCTCATCACGTTACCATTTATACAATTCCCTCATGAAACGTATTTTTGACACATTTCTTGTACAGCGTTTGAAACAGATGTTCGCAAAGGTGGCGCATCTGAATGATACGCCGGAAAAAATTGCGGCCGGGTTTGCCATCGGCGCATTTATCGGCGTGTTTCCGACGTTCTGGCTTGGAGGCATTATAACCGTGGCTCTTTGCGCGTTATTCCGGCTTAATTATGTAGCCGGATTCGCCGGATCAACCATAATAATGAACCCGGTAACCACGCCGTTGTTCTGGCTGCTTAGCGCCGCGGTCGGCGGGCTGATATTTTTCGGCGATGTCGGGACGGCGATGGCTGCCTTTAGAAATCACAACGGGTTAAATCATTGGGGCGGCATGGCATTGATCTATGCGGCCGGAAATATTATCGTGTCTAGCGTTGTGGCGGCTGTGTCATATTACGTAGTGCTGCGGATAATGCGCAGTAAGCGTGGAAATAAATGAGAAAGCGGTTGTTTTACTGCATGATTTTAATAGCGGCGGCCATGCCGCTGGCGGCCGAAACGAAAACTGAAGTAAAGATTAAGGAAACGACGCTTTCACTTTCTCCCAAACTGCAACTGGCGCTTCCCAACGGGGTCGTTGACGTATCGCTCAGGCATAGTTTATATGATACCACCGTGGATTATCGTTCGCGTTACGACTTTATAGACAATTTCAGCTCATCGGAACTGGATATGACTTACCGTTTTTCCGCATTGTCGTTCGGCCTGGCATTTTTCGACAAGGTTGATTTCGAGGAAATATTTGCAAATAATAACAGTTTGCAGCGCAACCGTTACATTATGCCGCATTTCGGCTATAAGGTTTGTTCAAACACCGAGTTGCGAACAGCTACGCGTTTCCAGAACACATATACCGCTTCGATTGATAATATGCTTGTGCTTGACAACGGTAAGAACATAACGCAGTCCGTGGGTGTTCACTATTCGAATTTCCAGGGCGAAAATGAGTTCGCCATCGGTGACATGATTTCCGTCGAGGTTAGCAAATCATTCGATCAGTTCGGAGGTAATTACGACTATACGCAGGCTGACGCCGAACTGCTGGACATTTCACGCCCGTTCGACGATCATTACATAGAGACGAGGCTAAAGGTTGGTTATCCGCTGGCTACCCTGAGAAAACCCTTGACCGAGATCTACGCGATGGGTGGCTATGATATGTTGCGCGGCTACGCCTACAAAGAGTTCCGCGGTGAAAGCATGGCATACGGGCAGCTTAAATACCGCAAACCGTTCGTGCTGAAAAAAGAGGCATTGAACGTTTCCCTGGATATAATTTCCTGGGAGATGAATTTTGAAGTCGGGAAAATCGGCGATAAAGATATTTTCAACAGTATCTCAGGTATAAAGGCAAGCGCCGGCGCCGGTTTTGGATGCGTGCTGACAATTTTCAAGGCGGTAAGCGTAACGTTTTCAATGTCGCTTAATCAGCCGCTGGAGTTGCGCGCCCCGCACCCGTATTTTACATTCACCGCCGTAAGCTACATAAGATAGGAGAGGACTTATGAACCGCTGTACTAAGGGAAGTAAGGTTAAAGTCGCGTACGTCGGCACATTGTCCGACGGGACTGTTTTTGACAGTTCGGAAGACGGAAACCCGCTTGAATTTGTGATGGGCGATGGAAAGCTTATCGCTGATTTTGAGGGCGCGGTGGATGGCATGAGCGAGGGTGAGAAAAAAACCGTATCCGTCCCCGCAGATCGCGCCTATGGTAACAGGGACGAGTCGCTTATAAGAAGTTTTCCCCGTAATCTTCTCCCGTCCGACGGCCGCCTGCCCGCGCAGGGAATGGCGCTTAACTTATATCTGCCCAACGGTAAATCCATCCCCGGCGTAATAGTGGCGGTCAACGAACAGGATGTGATGGTAGATCTCAACCATCCCCTCGCAGGTCAGAACCTCACATTCGAGATCACACTTATAAGCATTTGTTGACACCCCTTGCGTTAATGAGCTAGAATGTTATTAACTGATGTTACGCTCAGTGCTGTTTGTAGGGCGCGATCCCCGCATCGCGCCGGACGTTGCAGTCAGCCGACGATTTTAGAGGCCGGATCGTTTGGGGAACGATCCCTACAAAAACAGGGATTGCGTAACATCAGTTATTAAATCAGCGACAAAAGATTTTAAACAATTCGGGTGTTGGTGTCATTGCGAGCGCAGCGAAGCAATCTCGACGTTGCTTCTGATAAAAAACGAGATTGCCGCGCCCTTTGGGCTCGCAATGACGACGATAACTTCAAAACGCTAAAGAGACGCCAATTCGGAAAGGGGAGCACTTCGGCGCGCGGTTTACCTTTCGCGCCGAAGCCGCTTGAGCGAAGCGAAAGCTAGCCCGCGCAAAGCGCGAACAAATCGGAAAGGGGTAACAGTCCCGCCCGTATGGCGGGACGCCATAGGGGAAACAGGATGTTTCCCCTTGGGGAGCACTTCGGCGCGCGGTTTACCTTTCGCGCCGAAGCCGCTTGAGCGAAGCGAAAGCTAGCCCGCGCAAAGCGCGGGTGCGACAATAGGGGGGAATATGAAAGACAACAGAAAGGCAAATCGTTGGCATCCTGTGGAAAATTTTTCGAGCGATTTTTTTTGTAATGGAGTAAAAGATAAGGTTGAAGTGCTTGATGTAAGCGCTTTGGGTATGCGGGCATTCTTTTCCAACCCCGTAACCGTGGGGATGGAAACATCCGGGGAACTGGATATTCCACATAATACAATCCCGTTTTTCGTAAAAGGTAAAATTATCAGGGTCAGAGAATCAAGCAACAGATGGGAGACTGCAGTCCAATTTTTTAAAATCAGCACTACTAAAGCACCACACTAGGAGCGGTTATTACAATGGGCGACAATACAAGAGTGTGCAGAAAACCTGTAGATTCAAAAGAAGTGGGACTTGCGTTCGGGCTTATTTTCGGAAAGTATTTTTTTAACAGCCATCACCTGCATTACGGTTACTGGACGGACGATGTGCCGGTCAGCATTACAAATCTCCCACGTGCGCAGGAGCAGTATTCGGACTTTATAATATCACATATACCCCTGGGCGTAAAGACGATCCTCGATGTGGGTTGCGGTGCGGGAGCGCTTGCGCGAAAGTTAACCGGTAAACAATACAGGGTGGATGCAGTTTCGCCGTGCGCAATATTGGCGGCCGAGGCAAGGTCAATCCTGGGTGATAAATGCCATATTTACGAGACGAAGTTTGAACAGCTTGATACGGACAAAAAGTACGATCTTATCATTTTCAGTGAAAGTTTCCAGTATATAGACATCGGGCGCGTGTTCGAACAGGCTTTGCGTTTTTTAAACAAAGGCGGCCACATCCTGATATGTGATTTCTTCAAGACAGAGGCTAAAGGCGAAAGCTCTCTTGGCGGAGGCCATCGTTTGACGGAGTTCTATGAAACTTTGAAGCGTTATCCTTTGATTGTGGCGACCGACATTGACATTACAAAGCAAACCGCGCCGAATATAGCGCTGGTTGATGATATGTTGCAGAATTTCGGGCGGCCGGTATGGAACCTTTTGTTCGATTACGTCGGCGGCCGGCATCCCCTCTTGTTTAAGCTTATCAACTGGAAATTGAAAAAGAAAATAGAAAAGATAAACAGAAAATATTTCAGCGGTTCACGTAACAGCCAGAACTTTCAGCTATTCAAGTCCTACCGACTGGTGCTCTGTAAATCAAATCCAATATAATCGCACATAATAGTGTGCATTATCTAAAACATCTTGAAATCTCAAGGTAGATGTACTAGAATTAAAATGCCGTGCCGGTTTTACGAGCGTATTTTTTTTCTATGAAAGGTAACCGTGGAGCAATTGCAGAATAAAAAGATATTAATCGTTGATGACAGTCCCATGCAATTACAACAATTGTGCCACCTTCTTGAAAAGCATAATTATGAGGTTGCTGCCGCATCAGGAGTCGTAGAGGCTCTTGGCATGATGGAGCAGGTTTCTCCGGCAGTTGTTATCAGCGATATCATCATGCAGGATATGGATGGATTCGAATTATGTCGTCGTCTCAAAGCGGATTCCCGCTACAAGCCAATACCGGTAGTTCTATATACTGTCCTTGCTGATCCAAGGGATGTTTTGCGTGGCCTGGAATGCGGGGCCGATAACTTCATGGCAAAATCATATGGCGAGGAAAACCTCGTTGTGATGATAGAACAGTTATTGGTGCGCAAGAGTGATAGCGACGGAAATATACCCCCACAGGGATTCGAGATTACTTTCAACGGGGAAACCTACTTTATTACTTCCACCACGCAGCGTAGCATAGATTTTCTGCTCTCCACATATGAAGTCGCCGTGCAGATGAACAGGAAACTTATTAAAACGCAGGATGACTTAAAGCGCGTTAACAGTTATATGGAAGGCGAGGTTCACCGCTACAGGCGCCACCTGGAAAAGCTGGTAGAAGACCGCACTGAACAGATACACCTTTTGAACGATCAACTGCTTGGGTTGGCGGAAGAGGCGCGGCAGGCTTCACGTGCGAAATCCGAGTTTATCGCAAACATAAGCCACGAGCTACGCACTCCGCTTAACTCAATACTTGGTTTTGCCCAGGTTCTGGAGGCGGAGTATTACGGCGCGCTTGGGGAAAAACAGAAGGAATACACCGGCTATATTCTTGAGGCGGGCCAGCATCTGCTAAGCCTTATCAATGACATTCTCGACTTGTCAAAGATAGAGGCGGGCAGCATGGAACTTTCGCTTGTAAAAGTGGATATAGCAGGCATTCTTGAACATGCCATGATTCTTCTTAAAGAAAAGGCAACGGCGCATTCCATACATTTCCGGCTTGAGGCCTCGCCCCTGTTGCCCGATACTATAGAAGGTGATGAACGCAAGATAAAACAGGTGATCTTTAACCTTTTATCCAACGCATTTAAGTTTACGCCTGATAACGGTGAAATAGTTTTGTCGGCGTCTGTGGATAATACCGGCGGCCAGGTGGAAATTTCTGTAACTGACACCGGCATGGGAATACCGGAGCAGTACCGTGAAAAATTATTCAGCCCGTTTACACAGGTTGACAGTTCTAAGGCCGGCACGGGCCTCGGCCTGCATCTTTGCAAGAAAATGGTTAATCTCTGGGGGGGTAAAATAGATGTCGTCTCTCCGCCGGAAGGCGCGGCGCGGGGATGCAGATTTTATTTTACAATTCCGCTGCCCGGAGAATAAAAGTGAAAATGCTTATTGTTGACGATGACGCAAAAAGCATAACGTTGCTGGAAGATCTTCTGCGGTTAAGAAACATTGAAGTTCTGAAAGCTTCAAATGGCAGGGATGCCCTTGCCCTGTTAACGCCCGAGTTGAAATGTTGTTTTATTGACATCCGGCTGCCGGACATGAGCGGTTCCGTAGTGGCGCGTAGAATACGCGAGAAATATGCCGCGATGTGTCTTGTCGCTTACACGGCGTCGGTATTATCGAACGAAAAGGATGAGCTTATCAGGTCTAACCTGTTCGATGCTGTTTTGCTTAAGCCTCTGAAACTTGAGGAATTTGAAAAGGTTATGACGGCGCTGGAATGAAAATCCTGCTTGTAGATGACGAGGCGCGGAATCTGAAATTGCTTCAGGCTATGCTTGCGCCCGAGGGGTACGAGCTTTTAACGGCATCAAGCGGCGAAGAGGCGTTACAGTTATTGAGCGGCCAGCAGGTTAACATGGCGATTCTCGACGTAATGATGCCGGGAATTAACGGTTTTGAATTACTTGCTAAAATACGGGAAAGCGAGAGCCTTAAAGCCATACCCGTTCTTTTGATAACGGCATTGACAGAAAAGGAGTATAAGCTAAAAGGGTTGCGCGCGGGAGCGGATGATTATATATCAAAACCGTTCGACCGCGACGAACTGCTTGCGCGCGTTGAAGCGCAAATGCGGCTTTCCTGGCTGCGGCAGCAGTTGGCCGAGAAGGAGAAAGTCGCGCGAATAGCGGAAGTGATAGAAGAAGGCATAATTATTACCGGCAAAAACTTTGCCCCTGTCGTGGTTAGCGCAAGGGCCGGGGAATTGCTTGAAATTGAAAATCTGCCCGACAATATAGTAACCTATCTTTCAGAAAAATACGGTAAAAGTATAACATGCACCGCCGAAACATGCTCCTTCCTTTTTGAACGTTCCGAAACAAGTAAATACAATCCGTTATTTTTATCCGTTGCCGCTTACCCTGTAAAAAACCCTCAAGGCGAGGTGGAATCATACGTGTTTATCGTGCGCGATGTGACGGCGCAACAACTGGAAGGCCGCCTCAAGACAAATTTCATGTCTTTTATTTCGCATAAGCTGCGCACGCCGCTGATGGTTATGGGCAGTTCGTTCGAACTGATAAGAAGCACGATTACCGACCCTCATGCCCTGGAGATGCTGTCTCTGGCCGAAAAACGGCATAATGAAATATCGTCTATCGTAAACCGGTTGCTTGGTTTTGTGGAGCTTGACAACAAGGGGCTTGCGGAAATAGTTTCAACGGACATGATTGACGCTGTTATCTCAAGGCTGGAAGCAAGATACGGGAAAAACTACTCGCTTGAAAAGAATGTTCCGGTTAGCGAGTCGCGCCTCTGGATAATTATGGCTGCCGAGGAATTGCTGGATAACTCTTTCAAATTTTATGACGGCGGGCAGCTTGCAGTTTCGTTGCGGCTCGACGACAATGTTCTCGAGGTTTCTGATAACGGCCCGGGTTTCCCGGCGGAGGAAAAAGATAAGGTGGTGGATGCATTTTACCAGATAGACAAGTATTCATCCGGCCAGGTTCCGGGGCTTGGCATCGGGTTAAATCTTGTAAAGAGGCTTGCAGAACTTGCGCACGCCGATATACGGATAGATACAAAAATCGGAGCCGGCACAAAAGTGACGATAAAATTGCATGGTAAAAAAATCTAACGCCGCCCGATTGTCTATAATTTCCAATACAGCTCTGATTCTCATGAAGCTGGTGGTGGGTATTACCACGGGTTCTGTAAGTATTCTTTCGGAAGCGGTTCATTCCCTGATGGACCTCTTCGCCGCCGTCATCGCTTTCGTCTCGGTAAACCTTGCCGATCGTCCGCCGGACAAGAGCCATCCTTTCGGCCACGAAAAAATCGAAAATATATCCGGCGTCATAGAAACTATACTTATATTTACGGCATCAATACTCATCATAAAGGAAGCGGTGCATAAGATAATGCATCCTTCCACGGTATCTTCGATTGGTGTTGGTTGCGTAGTTATGCTTGTCTCGGCTGTTGTAAACTTTTTCGTTTCACGCAGGTTATATGGCGTTGCGCGACGCGAAGGGTCCGTTGCGCTGGAGGCTGATGCGCTGCATTTGAAGGCGGATGTTTATACTTCACTGGGAGTGGCGGCGGGCCTCGCGGTTCTATGGATAACCGGCATACACCTGCTTGACCCCATAATTGCCATACTTGTCGCGCTGTTTATTTTAAGGGAAGCATACGGGATGATGGTTTCCTCGTTCGGGCCGCTTATTGACACAACTTTATCCGACGAAGAAATAGAAACTGTGAAGAAAGTGGTGGGTAAGTACCGCGATTCACTGCTGGATTTTCATGAATTGCGCACGCGCCGGTCCGGGCATATAAGGCACATAGACCTGCACCTGACGGCTCCCAGGCAGATGGCCTTAAGTCAATTTCACGACATTTGCGACCGCATAGAACGCGACATAGAACAAAATATGAAAAATGCAAAAGTCCTGATACACGGCGAACCATGCGACGGCAACTGCAACGAATGTTCGTTTATCGGAAGAAAGACGTACTGTAAGTAGCTACCCGCTTGATGTCATTGCGAGCGTAGCGAAGCAATCTCGACGTTGTTCCTGAGTGTCTCTTTGGCGTTTTGAGGTTGTCGTGTCATTGCGAGGAACGAAGTGACGAAGCAATCTCGTCTTTATAGTCGTCAAACAACAAGATTGCTTCGCTACGCTCGCAATGACATCAAACTGCTAAAGAGACACTACCCGCCTATTTCTTTTTCCAGCGCCGCGAACTCCTGCCATATCTCAGCCGGCATACGCTCACCGAATTGTTGAAGAAATTTTTTGGTATCTTCCAGTTCCGGTTTCCAATCCTTGATATTAACTGATAATATACCGTCGAGTTTTTCAGGTTCCATGGATAAACCTGTCATGTCCAGGTCTTCTTTTGCCGGGACAAAGCCGATAGCTGTTTTTTTCGCTCCGGCCTTTCCGTTCGTTCGTTCAATTATCCACTTGAGTATGCGTATATTGTCTCCGAACCCGGGCCATATGAATGAGCCGTTTTCGTCCGTTCTAAACCAGTTTACGGAAAAAATCTTCGGCGGGTTGGCCATTTTTTTGCCGATCGAAAGCCAGTGTCTGAAATAATCGCCCATGTTATAGCCGCAGAACGGCAGCATGGCCATGGGGTCGCGCCTTACGACGCCAATCTGGTGCGCAGCCGCGGCTGTAGTTTCCGATCCCATGCGCGCGGCATGGAATACGCCGTGCTGCCAGTTAAACGCTTCCGTAACCAGCGGCACAAGATGCGCGCGCCGTCCGCCCACTATTATTGCGGAGATAGGCACGCCCCCGGGGTTGTCGTATTCCTTCGAAAGAATAGGGCAATTGTAAATTGAAGTTGTAAAACGTGCGTTGGGATGCGCGGCCTTGGCGCTCATGGAAGGGTTCCACGTTTTACCCTGCCAATCCTCCATGTCGGCGCCTTCCGGATAATCCAAGCCTTCCCACCACGGTTCGTTTGTGATTTTGTTGAGAGCCGTGTTAGTGAATAGCGTTGGGAAAAACTTGTCGTTTTTCAGTGTGCGGATCATGTTGGGATTCGTTTTCATGGAAGTTCCCGGGGCGACTCCGAAAAAACCGGCCTCGGGGTTAATTGCATATAGCCGGCCGTCGGAGCCGACATTCATCCATGCTATGTCGTCGCCCAGCGGCCAGATTTTGTAGCCGGGCAACGCTGATTGCAGCATTGCAAGATTGGTCTTGCCGCAGGCGCTGGGAAGCGCGGCCGCTATATAGGTAACTTTGCCTTCCGGATCCTCAATGCCCATGACAACCATATGTTCGGCAAGCCAGCCTTCCTGGTAGCCCTGCCATGAGGCTATGCGCAGCGAGAAGCATTTCTTGCCCAGCAGCGCGTTGCCGCCGTACCCCGAGCCGATACTCCATACGAACTTTTCGTCGGGGAAGTGCATGATAAGGCGCCGTTCCGGGTTCAGGTCTCCTATGGAATGAAGCCCTTTTACAAAATTCTCCCGCGCGCCGATTTTGTCTATTACGGCGTTGCCCAGGCGCGTCATTATCCGCATGCTGGCCGCAACATACGCGCTGTCTGTAAGCTGTATACACGGCTTGGCATAGGGCGAATCGGGATGCCCCATCATGTATGGCAGCACGTACATAGTGCGCCCGCGCATACAGCCGTCGGAAAGTTTCCTCATCTTTTCCATGGCCTCGGCTGGCGCCATCCAGTTGTTGTTTGGGCCTGCGGTTTCCTTGTCCGCGTGACAGACGTAAGTCAAGTGTTCTGTGCGCGCAACGTCGGTAGGATGGCTGCGGTGGTAATATGCGTTAGGCCAGGCCGATTGATTCAGCTTTGAAAAAACAGGGGCGCCGTTGATCTTCTCTTTCGAGATGCCCCTTTCTATTATGCGGTGCGCTTCTTCTTCGGAACCATTGCACCAGTAAATGTCGTCAGGTTTTGTCAGTTGTGCCTGCTGTTCAACCCATTTTTCAAGCGGTGTAGCCATTGTATCCTCCAGGGTAACTAAAAACAATATCGCAT
>MGVF01000116.1 GCA_001800355.1 Elusimicrobia bacterium RIFOXYA2_FULL_50_26 | reverse complement strand
CTCCTTACGGAGGTGTTATTGTAGCATGTTAGTAGGACATTTCTACTTGGGTAGAATAGGACATTATCATTTTGGTATTACAGTTAATAGCTGGTCTTACGCAGTGTGTCTTTGCGAGGAGCTTCCGCGACGAAGCAATCTCGTCGTCTTGATACGAAACAGCAAGATTGCTTCGCTTCGCTCGCAATGACAGCAACTTTGGCATTTCTTGCGTAAGACAAGTTAATAGCTGAATTTCCACAATAAGTCTATGCCTGAATCCCTCGGGTTTCCGGCCTGGCTTCTCAGGCTGAAATATTCGTTTACCCGGTAGTCGAACATTGCCCGCGGTTGCTCGTCGGTTGCGTTCCATTCGTAGGTAACGTACAGGCGGTCGGTAACGTATTTTCCTATTCCTATCGCGCCCGTCGAGGGGCTTACCGATATTTCCTCGGGCGCAATGTCTTTTCCGACGAGGCGTTCTATTCCCTTTGCGCCTATATTTCCTAAAATATCCAGCGCCGTTCCATGCAGCGACTGCTCTTGTGTTACGGCAAGGCGGTCAAGCCGTTTGCCGAAAACAATGTATGATAATATGTCGGACTCGTCCATCGGCGGGTCGCTGGATAAAATAATATCAGGCTCGCGTATCGTGCCGGCAAGGCGCAGCGTTATCAGTGCGTCGCTTATCCTGCTTTCGGCGATTATGTTGATTTGAGCGTCTTGCGCGGCCCCGCCAGTAAAAAGCGCGCTGCCTTCTACAATGGATAACCTTCGTTCGCCTATTCTTATCACGCCGCGCACCGCCTCCACCTCGCCCGACAGGTAGACGGGCCGGTTGCGATCTTTGCGCGCGCGCAACTTTCCCCGCACCTCCGCCTCGGAATCGGCAACCCTTAGTATGGCGGCGCCGGGCAGGGTAATAACAATATCCATAATGATGCCCGCAAACATTGCAGGCGCGCCGGTACGCAGGGGGATGTTTTTATTAACCGTGCCGGTTGTGTAAATTATCTCTATTTCTTCGAGCGGCGCTTTTACCTTCAGCGGGATATTGCTTAAAGCCCGGCGCACCGTGGCGCGGCCAGTAAGGTTGTTGTTATTTAATGCAATTACGGCATCAATGGCGCCGCTGAAAATCTCAGTATCCATGGCCATGAAATTCGTGCAGTGCAGCACGAGGTTCGTGCTGATCCGGTTGCCGGCCTCCAGTGTGCCGCTTATATCAGCCGTTCCGTCCCCTCCTTTTAGAGAGCATTCTTCGACGGTTATAAGCGCGGCCGGCGGCTTGAGGGATGACAGGGAAATTTTAAGGCGAATAACGAGATCCTTGTATTCGACGTTCGTGGATAATAACGCAAATCTGCACCCGGAAATTACAATGTTTCCTTCAACCTTCGGCGATCCCATCGTGCCGGCCGCCGAGATGTCAATAGAACACGTCCCGTCGCCCGGGATGATTTCAGACGGCAGCGCGAATGCGGCCAGCCGTTGTATTTCCCTGACCGGCAATCCTGCGCTTTGCAAGCGCATATTAAGCCGGCCTTCCGATACCTCGCCGGAAATGGCGGCGGCCAGCCCGCCCCGTGTGACGGTAAAACGCGCATCCTTTAACCCTGCCCTGCCTACATTTGCCATGCCATATCCGCCGTCAATCCACAGCGTGTTTTTGGCGGCTGCTGTAAACGATGTTACTGCAAGCGCAAACAGGTTATCCCCCCCTTTCCTGAGCATACCCGAAACATGTAACGCGCCATCTTCGTTTGTGGTGGAATAAGCGGCTTTAAAATTTATGGCGGGCGCGTTGCCGTTTAACCCAACTTTTGCATTAGGGCGCGAGAACCGAGGCGAGCGAGGCCGAGAATTTTTCGACGAAAAAAGTGAGAGCGTAGCGTTGTCTACGGTCGAACCTTTTTTCGGAAGAAAAAGTCCGGCATCGCTCGACGAATTCCGCGATCCTAATGCAAAATTTGGGTTTAGCAGTAAGGCGTCAATATTACCGTCGGCGGAAATACGCATGTCGCCGGATGTGGTTTTAATACTCGCCAGCAGCGAGATATTTTTTTTGTTGCCAAGCGATAGCGCAACTTGCCCGCCGTTGATCCGGGTGTTATTAATTTGCGAAGGTAAAAACCCGGCGTTAAGTGTAATGCCCTTATTGTGGCCGGCCAGCTTAAATTTTGTTTGAACACTGCCCGTGGCGCCTTTAACAAGTTCACCGACGGAAATTGAAACGTCATTTGCATTGATTTCCCAGTGCGGCGGCGTTCCGGTTGCGACAAATGCATCAATTGTTGCGCCGGATTTTGCGCTGCTGATAACAAAGCGCTTAACCTCCACCCCTTTTTTTGTGCGCGCAATCGTGCCGGTGGCTTTAAGTATCCTGATGCCGGGCAACTGCGGTATTTCCACATTTGAAAGTTCGATGCCGGCCGTGCCGCGCAGTATCAGCGCCGGCAGAAAATAATTTATATTTACGGTTTTCGCACGCGCCTGCAAAACGCCGTTGCGCGCAATTGAAACCGTGTTCAAACGCAGGCCGGTAACAAGGTTGCCTTCGATTTTTACTATCGTAAGCTCTATGCCGGCAAGGCGTTCGATACGGGCGATTAGAATATTTTTGACGGGTTCTATCAGAAGCCCCGCGCGCCCCGCCACGATAAGCAGGGCGAAAGCGAACAAGGCAATAATGACGATAGCGCGCAAGAATTTAATAAACATGGCCGATGGTAACATATATTTTATAGTTTTTTAGTTCCAGGGGAACGCCGTATTCAAACGGAACGGCTACGTCCGCGCCGAGCGGCCCCAGGGGTGTCGCGTAGCGTATGCCGACGCCCGTGCCGTAACGCGCCCTCGCAAAGCCGAAGTCGAAACGCGACAGGTACACGTCGCCCATATCAACAAACAGTGCAAGCCCCGCATTATGGAATAGAGGCAGGCGCAATTCAAGCCCGGCCTCCAGCAGGTAGCGCCCGCCGAGCAGGTTGCCCTGTTCGTCGCGCGGGCCGATTTCCTGGTAACCGTACCCGCGGACGCTGTAGCTGCCGCCCGCGAAAAAACGTTTGAATACGGGTATCTCGCGCGTAAGGTGGGACGGTTCTATCAGGCCGAATTTTACGCGTGCCGCAAGAGTAGTTCCCCAAAACGCGGGTTCCCATGCGCGGCTTTCCAAAATACCCTTTATATAATCAAGCCCCGCGCCGAATAAGTATGATGAGGTTTCCATGTATAGCGAGTGCGTCATGCCCGACGGAACGTTTTCATTTTCACGCGCGGTTGCAAACGTTGTCTGCGCGGCGAAACCGGAGATAACGTAAAATTTTCCCCCATCGGATTCTTTCAGCGCTTCTATTACGGCAGGCGGCACGCCGGCGGGGCGGTTTATCTCAAGAATGTAAGACGCAAAAGCCGATAAATCCGGGCGCAACTGGCTTTGTGTCCGCGCCTGCGCCGCGATGCGCTCGTTTGTATAATCGGCGACCTTCTGGCGGTTAACGCCCAGCGTTGCGGAAAGCGTGTTGCGGCGGCTGATAAAATACCGTTGCAGAAATGAAACCGATGCGTCCGCCATTATGCCGGAATACTGGACGGCGATTTTTAACGTTCGCAATCCGTCAAGGAAGTAGAGGCGGTTCCATTCCGTGAAAAGCCGCAGGTTGTCTTCCGTGCCGTAGCCGGCGCCCATGCGCACCTGCCGTTTATCCGCCTCTTCCACGACGACGTCCACCGGTATGATTGCCCCGTCATTTTCCTCCGATTGCACAAACCGCACGGACCGGAACAGCCCGAGGCTGTATAGCGCGCGCCTGCTTTCGCCAAGGCGCGCGCGGGAGAATAATGAACCTTCGCTGAACGCAAGCTCCGGGCGGATAAACCGCTCAGAGACAACATTGTTTCCGGCGATATTTATGTTTCCTATATATTGAAGCGGCCCCTGATCCAAAAGGTAGCGCACGTCGGCCGTATGCCGCAGAAGGTCTGCTATTACGCGGCCGCTTACCCTGGCGCGGCTGTAGCCGTGGTTTGCGCAATAAGCCTCGAGCCTTGCCTTGGAGCGTTCGTAAGGTTCGACGGAAAAATGCGTGCCGGTCGTGATTACGATTTCTTTGAAAAGATTTTCCCGAAGCGCCGCGTTTTCTTCGGCCGCAAACTCGATGGCGATATTTTCCGTCGTAAAGGGGCTGCCCTCGTTAACTGTTATTGTGATATATGCCCGGCCTTCTTTTATAGATGCGCTATAATCCGCCTGCACGGAAAAATAACCCTTCGACTTATACAGGTTGCCGATGCGTTTCATATCGTTTCGCAACAGCGACTCGTTGAAATCAGGCCGTTTTTTCCACGGAATGGGAGAGGGGAATTTTGTCAGCATGGCGTTCCTGGCCGCAGGTATTTTAAACGCGCTTACGCCCATAATTTCCATGCGTTGTATTAGAACCGGTTCGTCCCCGCATACAGGCAACGGAATCGCGGCAAAAATAACAATAATAAGTAAATAACCGATGTTGCGCAGCATGTCATTGCGAGGAGCCTGGCGACGAAGCAATCTCATCGTTTTGACAGGAAACAGCGAGATTGCTTCGCTTCCAGACTGTGTCATAATTGCCTTTTAGCCGTGACCGTCATGCCGGAGAGTCTTAATCCGGCATCCAGCCTCGACGGAAAATCTGGATTCCGGTTTTCCAGACTGTGTCATAATTACGTTTTATAGTCAAAAGTCCCTGTTTTCGTCACTCCGGCGAAAGCCGGAGTCCAGATCTTCCGTCGAGACTGGATACCGGATTAAGGCATTCCGGTATGACGGACGGAGCAAAAGACAATTGCGACACAGTCTGTTCGCCGGAATGACGGCAAGAAGAATTTTTGACGCAAAATGTAATTGCGACACAGCCTGCTCGCTCGCAATGACGGTGTCTCCGGTATTTCTTGAGCAGCATCAGTAAATAAAAAAAGCCGCACTTCTTTTGGAATGCGGAAACAGGCCAGGCCCGGAGATTATGCGGTTTCATGCTCTGCCCCCCACACTAATAATGGTATTAAATACTAATACGCATGTCAAAAAGCATTGATATTTATAATAATTAGCTGTTATACTATGACGAAATGGAAAACATACTTGTGGTTGACGACGAGGTTGAAATCTGGAAAATATGCGAGCGCACTCTTTCGCGCAAGGACTACATTATTCATACGGCAAATAACGCGGACGAGGCCGCCGATTTGCTTAACGACGTAGTTTTCGACCTGGCATTAGTGGATTTGCGAATGCCCGGCCGCATAGACGGGATGGAGTTGATACGCGTTATAAAGGAGAACAATCCCAACACGCAGGTAATAGTTGTTACCGCCGAAGAATCAATCCAGACGGCCATGGATGCGCTAAGCAACGGGGCGTTTGATTATATTTTAAAACCGTTTAACCTGCAGGAGCTGCTGGAAAGCGTGGAAAGGGTTATGCGTCATGGCGCCGGCCGCAACAAGAACACGATTTTCCGCGAGACGAATTATTTATACCAGGTTTTTCAGAAACTGGAGAACAGCAAATCCAAAAATGAAAACCTTCTTGAGTTTATAATCCGGCGCGCCGTCAAGGCCCTTAAGGCCGACGCGGGCTCAATTCACTTGTATATTCCCCAGAGAAATACGCTTAAGATAATGGCCTTTTGCGGCTCCGAGCTGGACAGGGAAAGCGAAGTAAAACTGGGCGAGCGCATTGTAGGCTGGGTGGCCGAGAATAAAAAACCGCTGCTTTTTAATAACCAGTTGAGCGAGTACCCGCAATTTAACGACCTGACGATTCGCGACTATATAGCTTCTTCCATGATAGTGCCGCTTGTTAAACACAACACCCTTTTGGGTGTTATCTGTTTAAACCGGTTCACGGAAAAAACCAACCTTAAATTTACCCCCTCGGATCTTGAAGCCCTCCAGTTGTTCGCGCTGCACTGCTCGCTGATAATAGCGCTCGAACACTACAACCTTATCCCCCGCTTCAATTAGAAAAATAATGGCCTGCTTTGCTGGATAGTTGCGGTAAGCGCATGTAACGGCAGAGTAGAAGAGGTGTCAGATAATAAGCCGGGGGTAACAGAGGGTAGCCAGTCGTAACGCGGACAAGATGTAATGCAAAGCAGGCCTTTTAAAATTCAACGATAATATTTAAGTCTAAAAAACGTCAGCCGATCGGAAGGGTTAAGGGATGTTGGCGGTTGTTTGGAGTGTCGTCGCGTACCAGAATTATAATCAACCTTGCGAAAATTTACAAGGGATATTTTTAGTTATTCATCAAATACGCGCATGAGATCTTTTAGTTGTATGGGTTTGGGGAAATGCCCGCGCGCGCCGAGGGAGAGAGCCACTTTCGTGAACGCTTCCCCGTCTATGCCTGTTACCATGTAGATGCGCGCCCTGGGATTTATCGTAAGCAGCGTTTTAAGAACGCTTATCCCGTCGCTGTCCGTCAGAACAACGTCGAGAAACACGTAATCCGGCATACGCTGCCGGTAAAGCTCTATCGCTTCTTTACCACTGCCCGTTGCAAGCACGCGCATTCCCTGGCGTTGGAAAAAGTGTACCATGTGGGCGCGTACCTGGTCCTCATCTTCGACGATAAGCACGCCGTGCGTTGTTTTGCTTTTCTCCCGCTGAATATTGCGCTTGCGCATCTGGCGCTGTACGTCGTTGTGCAGGGCGGAGAACGCGCGATGAAAAAAGTTGAATACCGCTTTCACGGTTTCCTCTTCCTCTTCGGCGCCGTCTTTATGCGCGCCGCTTATAATTTTATTGCGGGATACGGCAAGGCTTTCCCATGCGTGCATAAACCCGATGAAATCTTTTAATTCCCACAATTTTTCAAGCGTGCAATCGCTTAGCTTGTTGTACAATTGCGCCGCCGTGTTTTCACCCGGGAATACCTCGATTATCATATCCGAGGCTTTAAGCGTATCCCCCCGCACTTCCATCAGTTTCATGCCGGCATTTTCCAATAGCAGCTCGCCGGCCGTATATAAAAATACGATCGCAACGCACCGTTGCTCAAAAACGTTGCGTTGCTGCCGGAATGCTGTTTCGAGTAATTTTTGTACAGGTAAGGGAGGCCAGGGAAGAAGGTTTACTCCGGTGTGGCCGCAACAAGGCGTTGCCGCGCCGCTGACGGCAGGCAGTTCCACGACCTCCCCGCAGGAAGCGCACCGAACATAGGAATTATTTTTTTTGTCAGCCATAACCCCTCTAACTGTCAAACTGCCTGTGTGTCAAAATTGGCGCAAAACGTGTTGCCAGACGAACCATCCGCACACAGGAAACCTGCCTGCTGATCAAGCTCTACAGGTGGCGCCGTATGGGCTGCAAATTCTCGCTGGGTGAGCCGTTTCCGAAGGTCATTATATCAAATAACAATCAGAATTCAAAAAAGTCCCTTAAATTCCCTCTTTCTGGTATTCCCTGATAGTAAAACGCGGATTAAGATTATTTGTTACGTAATCAGGAATATCGCGCCGTATAACACCTCGACGCGAAAGGGCATTATAGTCATCCAGAAGCGTCAGCAGGGAGGCATTCATTTCTTGCATCCATTGCTTAATTCTTTTTCTATCTGCTCAATGCTTGGCAGGCTGGGTTTGAGATTATCCGGCAAAGAACGCGTAATCTCCGTTTCCCACTGGGCTATACCCATGGGCTTTGTGTATCCGCTTAAGGCATATTCGGCAACCATCTTGTCTTTTTGTTTAACTAAAAGCAGTCCGATGGTTGGCTTATCATCCGCATGACGCAAAATGTCATCAACGACATTCATATACATGCTCAGCTGGCTGACATGGCCGGGTTCAAGCTTGCCTGCCTTAAGCTCAATGACAACATAGCAACGAAGTTTGAGATGATAAAACAGAAGATCAAGATAAAAATCGCTGTCCCCCAGTTCAAGATGTACCTGACGGCCCACAAAAGCAAAACCCTGCCCAAGCTCCAGCAGAAAATGCTGTATATGATCCACCAATGCCTGCTCTATTTCTTTTTCGCGCCGGGTATCCGAGGTTCCCAGAAAATCAAAAAGGTACGGATCCTTAAAAATTTGTTGTGCCATGTCGGAATCAGCCGGAGGAAGCGCAAGCTTGAAGTTACTGATTGCCTTGCCTTCCCGTTCGTGAGCCCTCATATCTATTTGCATACAGAGTATTGGCTGCGACCACCCATTTTTAATGGTTCTTTGCGCATACCAAAACCGTTCTTCGGGTTTTTCAAGCTTATCCAGCAGGGCAATATTACTGCGCCAGGGTATTTGTGCAATGACCCGTTGCACAATTATCTTGCTTTGCCATGCCGATGCAAACGCGCGCATATATTTCAGGTTTCTCGGAGAAAATCCCTTCATGTCCGGAAATTCTTTACTCAAATCTGCCGAAAGCCGGTCAATAACTTTTGCGCCCCATCCTTCTTCGCTTTGCTTTTTCAATATGCTTTGTCCGATATCCCAATACAATATTACCAATGCCGCATTGCTTGCCAATACAACGCGCAATCGTTCCTGACGGATACGGTCTTTTAAATTCGAAAGCAACAAAGCATAGCTTTGCGGCATGGTATTTTTAGCAGGAGCCACAGGGAAAATGACTTTTTCTTTTGCCCTGCCCAAATGAAGCCTTTCATCCGGAGAAATATTAATAATCTTTCTAGTTTTCTTAGAAGCCATAAAACTCCTTATTAAGTTTCTTGTCTTCTGATGAAACTTTAAAGGATTTAGGATCAATTAATGTCTTACTGCTTTTTTCATTTCTGCCGTGACCCGCCAAAGGTATGTTATGTTCCACGAGACCACCAGTTAATAACATCATAATTCAATTCGATAATTTTAATCGCTTTATCTGTTTTATATTTTTCTATATGCTTCTTTGTCATTTTCCAGGCTATCACTCTTTCACCCCTGGGAAACATTTTAAGCAATTTCTCTTTTGATAATATGAAAATATATATTTTCTCTGCCTCATCGATCATTATCGCAAAATAGGGTTTGCATTTAAATGCCTTACAGGCCATATCGATTTTAACGATATTATCATTTGGAATACTTACGTATGTCCCTTCAGCCCCTTCGCTTCTCGAACGACATTTAACGGAAATCCCCATTACCTCATCTGTGTACGGATTCCGGGCGATTATATCTATACCAACGTGGTCAACATAGGCACACTCAAAACCGCTCTTTGAAAGCCAATAAAGAACAAATCGTTCAGCAGCATCACCGGTTATCTTTGAGTGTCGTGAGCTTTTTGCAATT
>MGVF01000115.1 GCA_001800355.1 Elusimicrobia bacterium RIFOXYA2_FULL_50_26 | reverse complement strand
TGTAAATCAACGCTTCCCGTAGTTATTCCCATCTCTTTTTTATATGCTTTACCCAACGCCTCCAGTATTTTAACATTCGTGCCGGGATTATAAATCAGGCTCTCTATTTCACGGTAGGCAGCTTCATATCTTTTGCATTCATCATAATATTGTTTATCGGTGTAATCTACTACGGTTGCCCTCCCATATTGATAACCCGAATACGCGTCACCACCTGCCTCTACTTGTATTTCATAAGTGCGAGGGTGATACGTCTGCGTCTTCAGCACGTACATATCCTGGGCTATCTTTAGCGCCATGCCCGCGCTCATTCCGCCGTTGCGCAGGCCGACTTCCAATCCGGCAAAAAATGCCGATTTTCCGTCGCCGGATCTGGCTATCACCGCAAGAACATCTTTATTGGTATTCGCGTCCATCACCATGTTAGACAAAGTGCTGATTGCCCTATCATATACCTGTTTTTGGGCGTTATATTCGCTCTCGCGTAATAATTCGCCGCTACTATACATACGATTTTTAACACGCCATGTCGCCCAAGAATCCTCATATTCGGGCACCAGAGAAGCAACATAGGCACTGTAAGTATTAGGCTTGTCCCAGTACTTGGCCGTGTAAAGTGTATTCGCCAGGCTTGCCGCGCCGGCGTTTGACATTCCCGCGGCCCGCAGGCTTACGATATCGGTTGCCAGAACCGCCGTCCGCTTATCCCTGGCTGTTTTAAATACCGTAAGAACCTCAGTACTTGTATAAGGACTATTAAGCACCGCATCAAGCGCGCTGCGGTTTGCGGCGCTCAGAGAGTAATTAGCAAGCATATTCGCAAAATATGTTGCATTATCGGAATTATAACCGGCTATTACCAATAATTTAGCGTTTACGGCAACAAAATATGATTTTGAGTTATCGGCATTAGTGCTTATGAATTTAAGCACGGCAAGATTGGATTGACTGCCTATGTAGGTGCGTAGCCGCAGGTCAGCGGTCGCATTCCCTCTGTCGGCCGCATTCATCCATGCCGCCACAGTGGCGGCCTCGCTGGTCTTCAATCCTGCATTAGCTAACGTCAGCACACGCGTCGTTGACTGGGCGCTTACGCCATAATATTTGCCCACGATCTGCATGGAGAACATGCTAAGCGACGCCGGCCCGCCGTTAGCGAGGTTGAAACGGCCTGTAACCACATCGGTAACAACGGCCATTGAGGTTGCCCTTACGGCCTTTCTTGTGATAGCATCCGAATCGCCGCCGAAATCCAGCGTCTCACTGAATAACCCCAGAAGCGACCAGAACTTGTCTATCGCGTCAATGATAAGGTTTATCCCGCTCATGCTGCCAAGAAAGTTTATAACGTTACCGATTGTATCGGCGCTGATAGACACCAGTGTTTCTTCACTTATGCCCAGCGTCGTAGTTATCCCTTTGTTGCCGGCAAGATAATCGCTTAGCTTGCCTTCAACGTCATTTATAACGCCTTGTATGTCGCTCGACTTATATTCCTTACCGTCTTTCCAGATAGAACCCGTATAGACGACATTTTTTATCTTTCCATCCGAATCATACGAATATACGGTTGCATAATGATCATACCTTAACGTTTTATCGTTCTCGGTTATCGTGCCGGTCAGGGCTACAGATTTTTGTTTACCATCCACGTAAACGTAATCCTCGTAGTAATTATTCACGGTTGTCTTGCCGTTTGTTGTTACCTGCCCGGTATAGGTAACCCGGCTGATCACATCGCCGTTGTATTCGTATACGGCCTTCGAGTCCCGATAAACGACGGTGTCCGTGTTATTGACCGTAATCGTGCCGTTTGTCGTTTTGCTCAGCAGCACTTTGTCGTCGTCATACGTATAATCATTGCGATAGTTATTGTAGTTGCGTACGGTTTCCTGGTGGGTATTGTTGTCAATCTCGGTAACGATGCCGTTTTCAACGGTGCGCCGCACGGTGCCGTCGGCAAAATATACCGTCTTCGTTGACGAGTTTTGATATTTGGTGGTAATGGAAGCCCCGTCCGTTATCCTTGTTATGGTTCCGTTTAACACGGAAGGGTTCATGGTGCCGTTATCTTTATTATATTGGAAGGCCTCGTTGTAATCGTACAGTATTTTTGTCTGTTTACCGTCGTAACCAATTTCAATAACGGTACCGGCGTATGTTTTTGAAACAACGTTGCCGAACGCATCATAAGCATGGCGGGTGATGTAGTTCTGGTATGTTGTCCTGGATGTCTTATCTTTATCTATATCCAGCAGATTTACCGCGCCGTTTCTTACTATATCATACACCTGCTTATGAGCATTATAGCTATATACGTCCGTGTAATTGTTGGTCGTTCTTATGCCGTTTTCCGTAACTGAACCGCTGTATTCCACGGAGCTTATATTACCGTCGGAATTGTAAACATTTTTAGCCGCCTGGTTGCGGAACTGTATAATTACCGCGCCGTTCTCGTCGCTAATCGTCCCGTTGGTAACAACCGACATAAGCTTGCCGTCGCTGTAATAACTGTTCGCCTCAATGTAGGCGTTTACATGCACTTCGCCGTTCTCGGTAACCTGCCCGGTATAGCGTTTTTCAATCAGCTTTCCGGTAGAATCAAAAACAGATTCAATAGAATAGTCGCGATAAACCCTGGTAGTTTCCCTGCCGTCATAGAATCTTTTGATTGTAGCGCCGTTGCTGATAACTGTCTTGGTATTTCGGGCAGCATTGGAAACGTATCTTTCACTATAACCGATATACTCCATTTCATCGCCGTTCTCGGTGATTTTGCCCGAGTAGGCCTTTGCCGTCAGCTCACCCGCGTCGTTATAGGTGGACGTTATGGTGTAATCGTATGTTGTGTAATCCTTGCGGACGCCGCCTTCATTCGTTATCGTACCCGTGTATTGCGTGGACAAATGCCCGCCCTCGGCATTGTACACATAGCGTTCGCGGTATGCATTGTACTGTGTTACCATGCCCTGGCCGTCTGTAACCGTACCGTTGGTGGTAACCGACATAAGTTTACCGTCGGCATAATACTGATGTCTTTCGGCGTAGTTATTGATGGTCAGATTGCCGTTCTCGGTCAGCCTGCCGGCATAGCGCTTCTCCACAAGCTTGCCTTCGCCATCAAAAACGGAAGTTATATAATATTCGGCGTATGCCTTTGTGGTTTCACTGCCGTCGCCCGGACGGGTTATGGTTGTGCCGTTATATATAATGCTTTTTGTATTTTGAGCCGGTTGTGAAACATATCTTTCGCTATAGCCGATGTACTCGGTCTCCACGCCATTTTCCGTAAGTTTGCCCGAGTATGCTTTCCCCGCAAGCTCGCCCGCATCGTTGTAGGTAAATGTTATGGTGTAATCGTATATTGAAGTGGATCGGCTGCCGTCCGCATCCTTCGTAACCGTGCCGCTATATTGGGTGGACACATGATTACCGCCGGCATCGTATGCATAATGTTCAGTGTATTCATTATATTCCGTAACTTCATTGCCTTCCGTTATTTTACCGGTCAGGGATTTATCGAGCATGTTACCATCTTGCCCGTAACTGTACACGGTTTTGTAATCATCATATTGCGTCAGCACTGTTTTATCTGCGGACACAGCGGACACTTGCCCGTTATCATTTACCGACAGAACCCTTCCCCAGTCATCATATGAAATGTCTTCATGATAGGCATACGCCATCCTGGAACCATTCTCGGTAACGGCCCCGCTGAATGTTTTCCTGGTAACCATGCCTTTTTCATTGTATGTGTAGCCTGTGGCAAACTGATCGTATTGCTTTACAACATTGCCATTTTCAGCGTCCGGTGTCGTTATGTTCCCATTGGTAACAGTCGCCGTCAACCTGCCGGATTCGTCATAGCTGTAGTTTTCGTTATATGCATGCAGCTTCTGAACCGCGCCTTCCGTTATAATGCCGGAAAAACTTGTATTTTGAAGGCTGCCGTTATTGTTATACGTATAGTTTTTCGCATAATTACCATAAACAATATTGCCGGCCTCGTCAGCCGATGAGGTAATCGCCCCATTCGTTGTCTCGGAAATCAGCCTGCCGTCCGCGTCATAAGTAAATGCTTCGTGATAACTCTGAGTTACGGTATCGTTATTCTGGGTAATGGACCCCGAATATACTTTGCCGGAAACCCTTCCGTCCGCGTCATAAGATTGTGTTATCGTGTAATTATTGAACCGCCTGCTTGCAACGGTGCCTGCGGTGGTGTCCATTGTATTAATGCTACCGGCGCGGACTGTCTTTTCCAATCCGCCATTCGCATTGTACCTGTACTGCTCGTCGTAATTATTAGCCGTCAATACTCCGTTTTCCATTATGGAGCCGGTATAGGTTCTCTTTGCAACCCTTCCCGCGGCGTCATATTCCATCATGGTGGATGAATTATTGTATTCAACCGTTTTCGCGCCTTTTACCGTCCCGTTTAAAACTATTGCCCGTATGCTGCCGCTGTTTTCATAATATGTGCGTATTTCGTTATAGTTGGTTATAGACACATCGCCGTTAACGCTTACCGATCCGGTATACCTGATGCGCGACACGTTACCCATTGCGTTATAATAGTACTGGGAAGCGTAATCATCATAAGTTGTAATATTCTTACCCGTTATGCTGCCATTCAACACGGTGGAACGCAGGCTTCCGTTGTTGTAATAGTCGCGCTTTTCGTCATAACTGTTATCTATCACTTCGCCATTTTTCGTTACCATGCCGGTGTATATCAACTGTTCAACTCTGCCCGATGAATCGTACTTGTAATTGGTGCTGTTATTATTGAAGACGATAACGTCTTTGCCGGTTATGGTACCATTCTTGAGCGATGAAACAAGTTTTCCATCGTCGTATGCAAAATCTTCATGGTAATCATACAACGTTACGGCGCCGTTTTCCGTCACCTTGCCCGCGTAGCTTATCCTGGTGGCATTGCCTTTGGAATCATACCTGTACTTCAGTGAATAATTAACATATTTCCTGGCAATCTCCTCGCCTCCGGGCGCCAGTTCCGTTTCGCCGCCGGTTATGGTAACGCTTGCCAGTTTACCTTCGTTTGTCAACACCGTTTCTTCACGTTTTTCGGACCGAACAAAAAGCACATGATTTTCAACAAACGTACCGTTACACACGGCCGTCTGGGAGGTCGTCTCGCTCTGGCTGTGAGTTTCGTATGTATAATTCTTTACACCGTCACAGTTAACCGTTATGCCATTTATAACCACCGCACCGCTCACCGTTTCTTTAAACAGCACTTCCTGGTTGAACTGTTCGTCATGCCTGTGTTGCGAGATAAGGCTGTAGTTTTTGTACTCTACTTCGTTGCCTGCGATTATAACCGTTCCGTTTTTAAGTGAGTTATTTTTCCCGCTTATAGTTTCCGAGTAATTCCTGTATTTGACGATTTCGCCGTTGTCATTCATCTCCTCGCCGTTAGCAATTGTTGTAACCGTATCCGTGCCGCTGCCGCGGGTAGTTACGGACATTTTCAATCCGTTGGCAAAATGAGTGTTTACCGAATACGAAGTGCTGTCAGCCGGATCCCTGGTTACCGTCATCAGGTTGCCCGCCGTATCATAGTACGCATAAGAACTAATTTCACCAGCCGAATCTCTGAGTACCGTTACTGCGTTAACTTCCTTATTATCAACAAAACCGGTTATTGCGGTAGTTTGGCTGCCATGTGCGGTAAACATGCCTTCGATGTCATTGATAATAATACGCCCGTCGCCGTAAGTGCCGATTCTCTCCCCCGAACCGTCAAATATCTTCCCGCCATAACATGTCCCCATAACTTCGCCGTTACTTCCATGAATGGTGCTGAGAACGCTCCCTGAATAGGCAAGTATCTCGCCATTTAATTCGATCGTACCCTGCACAAACCCGCTATCGGCAACGATCATACCGTCCCACTTGCCGAGGAACTCGTTTTCCGAAATTGTGTGTTTTGCGCCGTCTGAAGTCAGGTAAGTTATATTATCATCATTGAGGCCAGTAACAATTACCTGCTCATCATCAAGCGTGACTGCCGCCGAACGACGGTCTACGACCTGGCTTAAGTCTTCCTTGTTACCGAACGATATTTCAAGCCCGTACTTGTTCTGTACATATTCCGTACTTGCGGTTCGTGTATCAATGCTCTCCTGGGTTATTGTTCCCGTGAGTATGCCCGACAGCAGTATTTCAGGAACAAGCCCGACCGCCTGTGGTGTCCCCGCGCCGGGTGTAGTCACATTAACACCCAGCAAATTCAAAAAGCCGCCGATGGCAGCATCCATCTTATCTACGGCAGGCGCCCATACAGCGACATTGTTTCGCACATTGTTGATAATAGTGTTTGCCAACTGTACCGAAATATTCGTAACCTGTTTAAGCGAAAGCCCCAAAGTAGCCGCCATTTCTGCTTTTTTCGTGGCATCAGCGGCTATAAACGTATTTAGTTGCTCTTGCGTAGCCTTGACAACTTCTTCCGTATTTATCCTGGGCGTAACAACAGCAGGGGCAGGGGTAGGAGCTGCAGGATGATTAGGATCCTGAATGGCAGTATATGAAGGGTTAGCGGCAGGTGCAGGCGTAGCAGCGGGCGCAGCAGGAGTTGCTGCGGGCTGCGGTTGATTCTGAGTACCGCCAGCAGCCGTAATCTTTTGTATCAATGATTGAACCCCTGTGGGGGCGCTTGTGGTCTGACCGGACTTTATGGCTGCAATGGCAGCCTGGCCTTGAGAACTTGCAAGCGCCCACATTGCCCCAACCTTGGCCGCAGGGGTGGCGGGCTGGGCTTGGGCGGCTTTGGCAGCGGCAAGGATAGCTTGTATATTTAAAGCGCTGCCTTTGAATTCCTGTAATTGGTTTGTATTTAATTTAGCGGCAGCCTCGCCCGTAATTTTCTTTTGCGATAAAATCTTTCCCGTCCAGAGAACAGCGAATTCCTGCTGTGATACGGAATAATTCTTCTTGTCGGAATCAGTATATGACACTATCCCGTTTTGCACACTGTTAACAACGACAAAATGACTCTGCCCCTGGCCCAAATCCAGGTGCGCCACCGCCGACTTGCCGGCGGATACGGCAGCAGACAGGCCGCTAATATCCGTATCGTAACCCGTCATGCGTATGCCGTAAAGCTCCGCCGTTTTCAGCATGGAATACATGCTAAGCTGCATGTCTTCGGCAGGGCCGCCAATATCAAATGTGCCGGTCATTATATCCAGCAATATCGCGGTAGCCGCAACTTCTTCCTTATTGAAAAATATACTGCCTAATTCAAATACATTGGAAATAGCTTCGATGGCGCAGTTAAATATCTTATCCTTGTTATCCGACAGGTAGCTTACAATTTTTTGAACGGCCTGTAGCGGTATGTTAAGAAAAGAAGCATTTTTGTCAAGCCACGACCTGACATATTCGACAACGTTATCCGGACTTGCCCCATCCATTTGGGCGGCGTTCGCTTTCTTTACGTCAAAATCCCCCCCGGATTCCGCAACTTTGGCCCCGTCAATATTTGACTGCGCGGCAGCTGCGCGGCCGCGATTCGCGTTGAATACCTTCTCAAGGTCAATGCTCTCTATCGTACCGGAAGCGATAATGCTGTCATCGGTATCTACAACCGACACAACCACTTTCTCTGGATTTTGCGCGCTTTTACGAAATACAGCCGTCAACCCGCTTCTTAAATCCACTATTTTCGCAAGCTCTTTATGCGTATCGAGGAAGTATACTTGCTGTTTTTCGTTATCTGTAACCTGGGTAAACCCGCCACTCTGGGCCATGCCCGGGGTCATCATTCCCTTGTAACTGACGGCTATATTGTCAAGCTGGCTTTTCTTCTTTTGACGCATATTATCAAGAAGATCCGAATAGCCGCTGGCCCACACAAGTTCGAAGGAAAGAAATGCCATCGCCGTGATAAGCGCGGTAATTCGCATGGCATTGTCCGCCAATCGCCTTAAGATTTTTTTCATAGTGTCACCTCGGAAATAAAAAAACCCGGGTTTTCGTGAAAACCGGGTTTTCGTAAAATATATAAAGGTAAAAATAAGTATTCGATTCCGCTGCGCGGGCGGGCAACCATAAAAATAGCAAGGATGAGAATTGTTACGTTAAAAAAACCGCCGCTGAAACGATTTATCCATGTCTTGGACTTGATAATGTCGCGCTTGTCCGGCATCCATAATGACTGCCATATATTACCTGCGCACATCCCTTTTAAAAGACGGTTCAAAACGACCGACTTATCTGCGCCAACCAGTGAAAAATCAGCTGACGTGTTTGCGTGCGCCGGAGACTGATTGTCCTTTTCCTCAGTTTTAGTTGCCCTGGAACAAGACTCCTGCTTACCATAAAGCGCCTTCACAACTTTTAAAGGGGCTATCTGGAAATAAAACATGTAAAACAGTATAGACTGGCTCTTCATTATACCTGAAAGCAGTTCATAATCCTTCAGCTCCACCGCACAGCGCGGAAGCAGAAAATTAGCCAGCATTGAAAATAACATGATAATTACTATATTTTTCTTCATGACACTTTATCAAGAACTGCGAAATGTTTCACCGCATCAAGCAATTTTGAAAAATTTACCGGCTTCTGCACATAACCATCAGCGCCAAGTGAAAAAGCCCGTTCCGATTCATCAGTAGAAGATACAACGACCACGGGTATGGCAAACGTTTCAGGATCTTTCCTTATGCTTCGCAACATCTCAAGCCCGGAACAGTCCGGCATAATTATATCAAGCGTTACAACGTCGGGCTTCAACTCCTTCAGTTTTGCCATTCCCTCGCTTATCGTCATGGCAGTGGCGGTATGATGCCCTGCCTTTTGAAGCCTCTCGCTCATCAAGCTTGCGATCCACTCTTCATCTTCGACGATAAGAATTGTCGCCATTTCGTTCACCTGCCTTCCCCTATAACCGTTACTTTTACTACGTAGTAATTGTAAGCTAAGGAATTGGTTTATAATAAAAGTGAAATTTTTGTGAAAGTTACTTCATGCGCTCCAGGGCGCGCAAAGGTTCTTCCTTGTCCGGCTTGTAGGAAAGAGACTTTCTGAAATACTCCCTGGCCTTATCCATCTGCCCCTGGGTATAATGGCTCATACCCCGTTCATAATACTGCTGGGCAAGGCTGCGCGCCAGCTTATCCAGCTCCACTTTTACGGAAGGGTTCTCGGGATTGTACTGCAGAGATTTCCGATATTCTGAAAAAGCGCTCTCGAAACGATTCTGCTGATAAAAATTAAAGCCCAGCTTGTAATGCTTTTCGGCGAGGGCCGCCTTGATTGTATCAACGTATCTCCTGGATTCATCGCGGTATTGCTTAAATTCATATCTCGAGGCTATATCCTCGGTTTTGTTAAACCATTCAAGCGCCAGAACGTAATCCCCATTTTCAAAATGTTTAAGCGCACGGTTATAGGCGGTCTCAACTTCATTTCTCATGCGGTCCTGTTCACGTGCAAGACGGTCGGAACGCGTTTTTTCTTCGCCTTCCTGTATTTTTTCCTTGCACCGCGCTATAAAATCCTCGGCGTCTATACGGTGCGGCGCGGCAATGACGACCGCCTCGAAATAGCGTATGGCATCATCATACCTGCCGTTCTTAAAAAGCTCCGTTCCCATGGTGTACATTTCATTAACCTGGGTAGCGGTTATGCTTGCAATCTGGTTATCAATATCTGAAATATACTTCAGCGTCGCCTCATGCTTTGGGTCAGTAACAAGTATTTCCTGAAACCTTTCCTTGGACTTTATATATTCGCCCCTGTTATAAAACCCAACGGCAATTTTCCATAACCGCTCCAGCATTTCGCGGTTTTCTTCCCTGACTTTCTCCAATTGTATTTCATTCATGACATTCTTAACTTTCTCTATCCCGTTCTTCGCCAGAACGTCTTCATCGTCCATGTTTAGAATCAGCGTGTAATACTTACTGGCAACCAGCAAATCATTCCTGCTGAAAGCCAATTCCGCACGCGTATGGTAAAGTTCTATTTCTTTGCGATAACCGCTATCCTGCGCAAGCTGGCCGATTTTATCCTTCAATTCGAGAGCAGGCATGTACTCCGGATAAAGGGACAGTATCTGATCAAGTTTAAAACGCGACTTGACGTAATTCTTACGGTTAAAAAGGTCCCTGGCCTGGGAAAAATGCTTTTTAAGATGGTAATCCGCGGCTATCCTTGGATCTGCCAGCGCTCCCAATGCCAACTGAATGCCTGCGGACTGCATTGGCCCGGCTTCCTTCAAAGGAGCTATGGCATAATTAAATGACAGATCGCCAATATCTATGCCCATGCCTACCCTGAGGCCTGCGCCCGAATCCGCATTTATATCCTGCCATCCGGCGTAAAGTTTCACCGTCCTGGCCGGGGACATTCTAAGGCCGCACGATAATGAAGATTGCCCCTCCGAAGGAAAATTACCATCGGCCGATAGAATAAGCTGCTCAAATTCAGGACTGGAATAAGAGATCCCCGCGCCCAACGATTGCAACGACGGCACGGCTCCAAAATTCCTGGCTACTACACCAATGTTTAAATTCCTTATGAACGGCACGAAATATATCGCGCCGGCATCCATGCCCGGAGATTCTTCGGAATAATCCGCAAGTTTTTTGTTTATAAATTTCGCATTTATTCCTACAAGCCCGATTTTCAAGTCGAGAGGCGATTTAATTATTACCGGGATGGAGTAGCTTAACATTGCCGCCGTTTCGTTAGATGATTCCAGGTTATACGCATTGCCGGCGTCATCAAAACCGGCAGCGTTTCTTCCATAGGAAAGCATGGACATGGAAACGCCCAAGGCGCCTGTTTGAAGAGGTATATCCATGCCCGCAAACATATACTTAACCTCGTCCGGCCAGAAAGCATAGTTTAATGACAACCGGTTATTATAAATAGTCGACAGGGATGCCGGATTGCCGACAGCTGATGATTCGGCACCCGTTAATGCAACGCTGCATCCGCCCATGGCGGTCGCCTGCGGCGAAGGATTAACCAGTAAAAGTTCGACAGGTGAATGTATGGCGACGGACGTTGAAAAGGCAGGTGAAGCAAAGAAAATAAAACAGAACATTATTGCAATCGAGGAAGAAATAGCCCGCACAGGGACCTCCTTAATACAAAAAAAGAACATTCGCCAAAACGGCAAATGCACAAATTAAGGCACGCTTAGTATAATAGCAAAGCAACTGTTTGTCAAGCTTTGAACCAAAATTTTCAATAATTTCACATTTTTTTCAACCCTGCAACTCACGCTGGCCGCATTATATCAACAGGAGAATAAAATAAACGAAACGAAAGGAAGTGATTCCAATGTCTTTCCAGGAATTCATACGATTGGAAGCGAAGGCATTCGGCATCCTTCAAAGCATCGGCCCGCAAATTGTATGGAAAGCGATTGAATGCGGAGCCGCAGAAAAAATGAGGTTATATGCTGAAAGCCGTGGCTACAACGTTACGGTTGACCAGATGGTCAAAATTGCGTTAAAGGAGCTTTGCATATCCATGGATGATAACGGAACACTCCATTGAAATGCACTGACAGGCATATGTGTTTCACAAAACTTTCACAAATTTTTAATGACTTTTACTTATTTTTGCCTTATAATACTAATGAAGCGCGAGAAAAATTATGAAAAAAACAATTCCCGTAATTATTACCACGCTGGCCTTCCTCAATAACACCGCTTTCGGTTTTATGGAAGCGTTGGAACCCCCCCGTGTTAATTTCGGCCCGCAAGATCAATTGAGGCCGGTAGAACAACAGGATTTCGGCAAGCCCAATTACATGGTGGACATCCTCCCCAACCGCCCCATAGCGGCAAGGGACAAGTACGGCAACCGCCTTTACTTCACGCCCGGCGGCGGGCTTACGGTAAAAGTGAACGTTGACGGCTCGCAGGAATTCTCCCTGTCAGGCAAGACCATTAAGAAAGACGTTGACGGTAACGTTATAGAAATATCGGAAAGAGAAAAAGGCACAAACAGGGTGATAGTTAAGACAGCCGCCGGTGAAAAAATCGGCCACCAGGAACTGGGGATGGGCGGCAAAGTCATGAATGAATACGATTATGAAGGCAACAAAGTAAAAAGTTATAAATATGACAAGTACGGCAAGAACGTGGAACATGTGCTTGACGAACTTACAATGACCAAAACTATTTTTAACGCAACAGGCCAGGCCCTTTACGACGAAGATTTCGAAGGCAACAAGATAGCGCAGTATACTTACGACAACCAGGGCAGAATGGAATATAAAGAAGACGTATATGGAAATAAAAGTTATTTCAACAAAAACGGCAACCTTAGCCACACTGAAAATTACAAGGGAGACAAAATAACCGAATATAGCTACAAAAAAGATGCCAGTGGCAATACTATACTTGAAAAATCGGTAGATATATCAAACATGGGACCGACGTACGGCGACATTACATATTATAAAAACGGCAAACCTGTATATACCACGTCAAGTGAAGGCGGGGTTGTAAAGGATTATTGCTATGACGGAGTAAAACTGGCGTATACCTTTGACAGGAGAACAAACGAGACGACATATTATGACATAAATTCCAAACCGCTTTATACTGTATTCAATGAGTACAAAATTAAAGAGTGGATATATTACACCGGCAGGCTGATGGGATTCTACAATGAGCATGATAATACAGTGCAAATTTACCAGTACCAACGCGATGACATAAAGATACAACTAAGTGATTCCACCAAACCTACAGGTGAAATGATTAAGGAATGGTATAAACAATACTTTAATGATTTAAAAACAATAAGATAAATTTCACAATTATTACATTTTTTTTCCATACATATTTCATAAGCGACAGTTATTACAATAGCAAGACATCGGACGAAATGAGAAATATAACTAACAAGGAGGTAAATCCAATGTTTACCAAACAAACGCTTCAACGGATCGCAGCATGGCTTGTATCAACCCTCTTACTTTTTGTTGCGCCTGCCGGCTTGTTTGCCGCCGCTGATCCTTTCAGCGCATTAAGCAGCAGGATCAGCACCGTATTCAACTACAAATCAGGGATGCTGGCTTCCGTTAAAGATGCTAACGGCAACCTGCAAATTTTCGACCGCGGCAAATACCGCGGCACCGTGGATGCTGACGGCACATGGCTTAACATAATGGTAAATCATAACGATGACGTCGCAGCCTCGGGTGGCCTTGAGAAATATCTTAATAAATGGGGCATAAGCGATTCACAGCTACAGGGTTCCCTGGGCGTGAAAATGTCCGATTCCGGCAAGGCAAGCATAGAGAAAGAGGCTACCAAAGCCGCATGGATTAACACCGCCATAGTGCATATTTCAAAGGCGAATAATTCCATATCGGTAAATTTCTCACAAGGCGGCGCCGGTGTAACATTGGTAGAGAATGGAAAAAACGTTAAGACTTATGCTCACGATGGCGCTGTCGTGGAAGAATACAACTACGGCAGAGATGGCTTGCTGGAATATACAGATACAAAACAGCTTAAAATGATAACAAAAGAACAGTACGACAAGCTGTCCAGTGAAAATAAGAGCGGCTGGAATAAAGACGATAGCGGCGCGGATGTCTATTACCAGGATCAAAAAGCCAGGGTGATTTATTATAGTCAGGGACAGCTGATCGGTAAAGCTAAATCTTCGGTACTCCTTGACTCAAGCGGCAAAGTAGTCGGCGACGACACAAGTTTTAACTACCGGAATGACGGATCACTCCAAAGCACATACGACTATGCAACAAAGGAAACATCTCATTACCAGGCAGGAAAACTGGGTTTCGTTACCAATGACCTGGGAATAAAGGTTTCGGCAAGAAATTATCACCTTAACGGCACGATAAATGCCATGGAAGTCTTTGCTGCTGAAGGCGGCTGGTCTACAACCGTTTTTGACACCAGGGGCAGAGCGGTAGTGTCAGGAAGCGGCAAGCTTGGAACCGGGACGAATGACCTGAACGCCGATACCATGCGCAAGGAATACACCAAAATAATAAATAATCCAAGCTATACCAAACCTGCATGGCTACAGTCCATACAGCTTTATGCGAATCAGATTAAAGATATGAACAATGAGACGCTAAAGCTTGTCATGGGGTGGAATACAGGCGATGAAGATGTAAAATATTTTAAAAGCTTTGCCCTTCAAAGAAGCATAGGCAACGGACCGGTATTAACGCTTACTTATGCAGACACGCAGAATGGCAGTGTTTCCAATCAGCTTGGCATAACCGGCTCCGGCAATAAGTTTGTGGTTGACGTGATGCTATATGCTTACGGCGCGCAGGCAGGAAAAGTCAACTGTGCCAGCCTTGACCCATCCGCTCAACTGGAAGGCGAAATAGCGAATAAATTAGTGGAAAAAGCATTTGACGTATCGGCGATTAATGCAGAATTGGAGAACAAAGTATCAGAAACGAGTTCTGCTGAAGAGTGGATTGCCGCGCTTGACGAGCTTTCAAGCAAGATTGATACGCTTAGCCTTGCGAAACTTGAAAATCTTTTCATAAACAAGGAGTCGGCGGATATCTCCATAACCTACGAGCAGGGTTCTGCGGCAACCGTGGCTTCAGATGATAAAGCGGCGGCTGCCTTATCGTCAGTACGTACTGAATTAAAAGCCAGGGTTAGCTCTCTAAGGACTATATTATCCAAGTACGTCGGAACCGGCAACACGCTACCCTCGGACATCAATGATCAGCTAAGCGCTGTTGGCACAAAGATCTCGATAGTTCAGGGATACAACTGCGTAAGCGCGGATCCGATAGTGATTGGCACATTCTCAGGCCTCGAACAAATTGACGGACGCACCTATGCCAAACTGAGCGTTGACACCATTGATATTTTAGACGGCAAGGGAATGCAGGATATGGACGGCGTTATGTTCGTGGACGTTACGGACGCGCCCGAGATTGCAGCTTCGCTTGCAACTACCGGAATTGGCGAGTCTGTAATGTTCATGGGAGACATATCGTCCGACGTTAGCGGATCGAAATCCATAAAGGTTAACGTCTCTTATGGCGGTGGCTTCATATCGGGCGAGAAGGCTGTGGCAGACGCAAAAGAAGGCCTCCAGGACATGGAGTTCTACAAGAAAAACTTCTCGGAGATGAGCGACCTCATAAAGAATGACATATTAAACCAGATGAGCATAGACCAGTGGAATGCTCTCGAAGCCAACGAACGTTACGAAATTATTCAGCAAACGCTAGGATTGTAATGTTTGCTCTAAAAGTATTTAAAGAAAAAACAGGCCGTTTATACGGCCTGTTTTTTTCTTTGTAGTTCGCGTTGCAACTAAAAGGATATTCTGTTATAATTGTGAACAAGCGGACAGTTAATATATAAATAGAGGTGTGTTCATGAATGCACAGCAGAGAAAAAAATTAGCCGCAGCGGCAGTGGCCTTAATAATTCTAATCATCGGAAGCGTGGCCGTGATACGCTTTACAGGAGACAAATCGAAGTCAGGATATATACCGGGCAAAGTTAAAACAATGCCTTTAATGCTACAGGTTAAAGGCACGCTTAGCATGGAAGATGGCTTGCTGGTGCTGACGTCAAGCAACAAGGGTTACAAGCACGTGCTTACCGGTGAAAAGGCCGGCGAGCTCAAGAATAGCATGGGCAGGACATTAGTTGTATTCGGGAAAATAATGAACGCATCACCTTCGGAAATTAATAAATCCCCCGTAAAATGTAATATCGAGGTAACAAAATACGGAACAAAATCCTCTTTTGGCGATCCTGTAACCGGCGACAAGCTTGACTTGCTTGCAAAGAAGATGGAAAAAAAGAGACGGTTGCAGGAGGAAGTGCTGACAAAACTTCAAAAGAAACGTTTATATGAGGTAATCAGCGGGCAGGTGATTAAAGAAAACAGGGAGATACTTCCCGGCGAAAAGCTGGATTATTATATAATCGAAACCGAAGACAAAGACAAATATGCCCTTATAGGATTTCATTCAATACTTAAGAAAAATACAGGAAAAAATCTTGTAATACTCGGTGAAGAGGGACTGCCGGTAAGCAATTATCCGGTTATGGTTGATGAAGTGAACTTCTACGTTTCGGAAGTATATGACGATAAGTTAAAACAGTTAAAATAAGCTGATATTTTTGTAAAAAAACAGGGTATGTTGAAAAAAATCAACATACCCTGTTTTTTATTTTAGGCCAGAAGTTCATCGTGTTTGTCTATTTCTCTTTGTTTGGGACGGCCGAGAAGTTTTCTTGTTTTGAGGCGCAGGGTGTCCATGTAGCCGAAAACGGCGGGGATGATTACAAGCGTCAGTATTGTTGAGCTTATAAGGCCGCCGATGATGGTTACTCCCATGCTCTTACGGAATTTCCCCACCTCGCTTAACCCCAGCGCCAGGGGAAGCATACCTGCTATAAGGGCAAAGGTAGTCATCAGGATAGGGCGCAGGCGCGTAACGCCGGCCTTTATAAGCGCCTCGTCGCGGGCAAGGCCGCGTTTAATCAGTTTTTGCGTGTAATCAACAAGCAAAATAGAGTTTTTGGTAACAAGGCCGAGCAGCATTATGAAACCAATCATGGTAAACATATTTATGGAGTTCCCGGTAAGATACAGGGCTACAAGCCCACCGATTATGGCAAGAGGCAGCGCGATCATGATAGTAAGCGGTATTATTACGGATTCGTAAAGGCTTGCAAGCACAAGATATATGAATATCACCGAAAGCGCGGCTGCAATTAACATGTTTTTGAACAGGTCTGCAAAATCCTCCGATGAACCTATGAATTCATAACTTACACCATTCGGCATCTTTTCGGCCAGCATTACGTTGCGCGCGGCGGCGGTTATGTTTCCTATTGCCCCGTTCTTGTCCAGATTCCCGCTGACCATGACATAGCGCGAACGGTTACGGCGGTGTATCTTGGACGGGCCGGTTGTCGGCACGGGGTCGGCAATGTTCTTTAGCTTGACCAGTTGCATGTTAACGTTCGGAACGTAAAGCATGTCGAAACGTTTGCTCAAGTCGCGCTGATCGTCGCGCAGTTTTACGCGAATGTCGTACTCAAGGCCGTTCTCGCGGTATTTGGCAGGTATGACGCCTTCCACCATGCCTCTAAGCTCCATGCCGGCGCTGACAGACTGCACACCCAGCTTTTCCATCTTGAGCGGAATCATCTTCACCTGGTATTCGGGCTTGCCCGTCCTGTAGTTGGATGCAACGTCCACAAGCCCCGGGATCGCCTTGAATTTTTCCTTTATGCGGTCAGCGATAACGGCGAGTTCTTCGATATTTTCACCGGTAATTATCATTGAAAACGGGGCTTCACTGCTGCCGCCCATGCTTAAATCGTTCACCGCAGGGTGCAGCGTGTCCTGGTAGGGTTCAAGCAGTTTCCGGCAAAACACTTTCATCTCCGCCGTAGAACGGTTTCTTTGTTCCGCCGGAACCATTTTAACGAACAACGACGCTATATTGCTTTCACCGTTGGAATTGCCTATTGTAGTGGCGATAAGCTCGACGTCTTTTTCCTGCCTGAGGCGATCGTCAATAAGCGTAACATGTTTATTCATCTCGGATAACGATATTTCAGGGCCGGCTTCCATGTCAATCATGAATTCGCCGAATTCATTGGTGGGCATGAAAGTTTTAGGTATGCCTTTCACCAGCGCAAGGCTGCCGACGAAAATAACCACCGACATCGCCAGCACGGCCAGCTTGTGGCGCAAAGCGAAACCAATGACTTTTTCGTAAAATGCTTCCAGTTTATCGTAACCGTAACCAAACCAGACCGCGGGCGCGTGCAGGATTTCCCCAAACCAACTGCGCTTGCCGTCGCCATGGGCGCTGGTAATCATGTATGCGGACAACATGGGAGCCGTGGTAAGCGCGTCAAAGAGCGATATGGCCATCGCAAATACGACGGTAAATCCGAATTGCTTGAAAAACTGCCCTACTATGCCGCGAAGGAAGGCCACCGGCAGGAACACGGCGATCACCGTAAGAGTGGTGGCTATAACCGCAAGCATAACCTCGTTTGTGCCTGTCTCGGCCGCTTTGATGGGCGGTTCACCGCTTTCTATATGGCGGAATATATTTTCGCGCACAACTATGGCATCGTCAATTAGAAGCCCGACGGCCAGCGACAAAGCCATAAGCGTAAGCATATTGATACTGAAATTTGCAAGCCCCATAAAGATAAAGGCGCCGATAAGGCTGTTGGGAAGCGCAACTACCGTAATAAGTGTTGAGCGTATATTTCCAAGGAAAAGATAAACAACGAGTATGGCCAGCAGTATGCCTTCAAAAATCGTCACCTTAACGTCTTCTATGTTCATGCGTATGGGGCGCGCGCCGTCCTGAACTATGGTAAGGCGCGGAGAACCCTTCATGCTTTCCATGGTAGCATTGAGCTTGATAACGCGTTTTTTAAGGGCATCGGCCACGTCAACCGTGTTGGAACCGGATTGTTTGAAAACGTTTACCGCAAGCCCTGCCTTGCCGTTCAGGTAACCTATTGTCTTGACTTCCTGGGCAGTATCCGATACCGTGCCAAGCCTGTTGACGGTTACCGGCACGTCGCTACCCATGAAGCTTACAACCACGTCCCGTATCTGCTTTACCGCGCGAAACTCGCCTATGCTTCTAAATGAGAGTTCCGTTGCGCCCTGCGAGATTTTACCTATAGGTATGTTCTGGCTGTTGGAAGCTATACGGCCGGCCACCATGGTAACGTTTGTTTCGTATTCTTTTAATTTATTAAGGTCAAGATTAACCTGTATCTCGCGCCGTGTTCCGCCGATGATTTCAACGCTGCTGACGTTGGACACCTGTTCCAGGCCGTTCTTGATAACAGTATCGGCGAGATCGTACAATTCCACGGGCGCAAGGCTGGCGGTAAGGCTCATGGTAAACACAGGCCTGTCGGACGGGTCAAAACGTTTTATAACAGGCTCGTATATATCATCGGGCAGCTTATTGCGCACCTGCGCCACTTTGTCTTTAACCTGCTGTTCCGCGTAACGCGAATCGGTCTCAAGCGTGAACTCGCCGAAAACCATTGATACGCCGTCATGGCTTATGGACGTAACGTTTTTCAGCCCCGAGATGGAGCTTATCTGCTCTTCCAGCACCTTTGAAACGAGGGTTTCCATTTCCCTGGGGCCGGCGCCGGGGTAAACCGTATTAACCATCACGTAAGGGAAATTAACGTCGGGGAACATATCCACGCTCATGCGGTTCATGAATATAAATCCCACCACCAGCATTATTACCACTATCGCCGAAATAAATGTAGGCCGTTTAATCGAAAGGCGCGCTATGTTCATTTTATTGTATTTCCTTAGTACTATATAGTTCGGATTGTGCCGCAAGCGTTAACTGTTCCATCATCAGGCGGTAGACGTTTATCGTTGCGTCATCGAGATCGTTTTCGGCAGTCAGGAGAAGGAACGTAGTCGTGCGGCCGCGCTCAAGCTTTTTTTGTTCGTTGTTTACGCGGTCATTCTGGATGTCGCGTATCTGAACAGCCAGCGCCATCCTCATTTTTACGTTACGCCAGGTGTTTACCATGTCCTGCCAATCGTTTGCCGCAGAAATCCTTGTTTTTTCAAGTGTCTCTTTCGCCGCTTCCACGTCGGCATCATAGCCCTTGCGCACCGAGGCTATAAGCGAGCGCCCCAGCGGCATACTGAATAAAACGCCGGCGCCGTATGCCGGCTTATCGGCGACTCCGGCCTGGCTGAGGGCGCGGCCGTAGTCAATGTCAAGCCCGTGCAAAGACACCGTCCCGTAAACGCTTACTTCCGGCCCTGTGCGATGCACCGCTTCTTTAAGCGCATACTGTGCGCTTTCATGGCCGGCCATGGCGGCAAGCACATCCGCGCGTTCGCCGGTGCGCTTAAGGTCGCCAGATGCGTAGGCAGCGGACATATCCGACAATTTCATGATATTTCCCGCCACTGTATCGCCGGTTTTTCCCATCAGCTCGCTGAAAGCGCGTTGCGCCTTTATCTCGTCTTCAACCGCAAGCTGGTAATTGAGCTGTCTTAGCTTATGGGCGGCCTCCGCCTGCAAAAGATCCGTTTTATCCGCAAGGTCGAGCGCCACCCTTTTTTTGTTCCAGTTTAGAAGCTTTTCGGCGCGTTCCAGCGATAACTTGCGGAATAACACAACTTCCCGCGCAAGCGAAAGCGCCCAGTAGGCCGAGCGCGCCTTAATTATTATCTGCTGGCGCTTGAAGACCTGCATGTAAGCGCCCTGCCTGGCGGCCAGCCTTGTTTTACCAATACCCGACACGGTAAGGCCGCCCTTGCGGTCTTTTATAAGCGATTGCTCCAGGCGCACCGATGGCCGCACGTCGTAAGCGGTAAACTGCGATAGTGATTGATCCGGTGTAAGTTGTAAGGGCGAATACAAATCAAGCGCGGTTATGGCCTGCGCGTATCCGACTGACAGTGAAACACCGCCAGCCCATTTTTTATTAAACGCGGCATTCAATGAAAACACATCCATTTCTTTTGCCGAGAGCGTGGACCCGTAGGTCGGGCCGCTTTTATCTTTCATGTATTGGCCGCCGGCCGATATATAAGGCTCATACACCATTTCCGCCTCGCGCGGTTTCAGGAGCAGCGAATCAAGCGTCATGTCAATCGCCCTGATCTCCTGGTTATTGGCTTCAACCTGCGCAAGGTAATCATCGGCCTTGAGATATTCATTAACGGCAAACACCGGCTTTATTGCAAAAACAGCCAGGGATAGAAAAGTGAAAAGATAAGAGGTGAACCTTAAAAAAAATGATTGGAAACTGGAATTATTCATATTTTGTTCCTTCACACGTTAACTTCCCCCCTCACCTTAATCCTCTCCCCGTCGGGGAGAGGAGAGCAAACCGCCAGCCTTTGTATCCTCTCCCCGTCGGGGAGAGGGCAGGGTGAGGGGGATTATATTTCTTAATTCGGTAATTTTTGCTGCGGCGTGCGAATGGTAGGATGTATCCTTGCTTTCATAGATATCAATCCACAGTTGCAGCGACTGCGCAAGTTTACCGTCTTTCTGATAGATATTTGCAAGAATTGATTTTACAATCGTCGGGCATTCGGGCAGGCGCACCGCCTTTTCCAAAACTTCCGTCATTTTAAGAAACTCGCCGCTTTTGCGGTACAAAATAGCGCTCAGGTACAGGTTAATGCGCCAGTAAGGCTCGTTAACATCGTTGCCGAAATTTGCATGATAGGCATCAAGTTCGGAAATACCTTTTTTCAGGAGTTCCACTGCCTCATCGGTGCGCTCCAGGTTCCACGCAAGCGCGCCGGCGCCGTATAAATAAACGTAATTAAAAAACGGGTCAAGCGAAACTATACGCAGGCAATGGCTGAGAAGCCGCTTATGTCTGGACGGATCCTTGCTGTCATCAATGTGGCGATGGCCGTGATGTTGACAATCATGCCCGTCACATTGCTCCTCATCTTCATGTTCATCCCGCCAGAGCCGCAACCCGAATAAAAATTTCGTAGCGTCCCATGACGTTTCAATTTCTTCTTCCATTCCCACGGGTTTATCCGTCTGCCCGTAGTATTGAAGAAGCTGTATCCATGCAATGTCGGCAAACAGCCGGCGCGTGCCGGTTACAATGCCTGCAAGGTCAAAAACGGCATATTCGCTTATCGGAGAAACTCCGGCCGGCGGGAAGGGATTTGAAAATCGTTTTGACACGACAAAAATATTAAACGATATTGCAAGTGAAAATGCTAAAACGACATACAACCAGGACAGACGGTGATTCATATCAAAACTCTTTGTTACTGAACAACCACAGCGAAAGCGTCATGCATGCAACGCTGTATAGCATACCATATATGATAGCCGCCGGTATCCAGCCCCCTGTAATACCCGGGACATCCCAGAAATCGCGCAGGTTGAAATATTGCAGGTTTGGAATCGTATAATACGCAATTTTAGCTACAATTTTTGGAACAAGATATGTAACCTTGTTACCCAGGTAGCGGATTTCTTCGCTGAAATGCCCCAGCACCCAGAAAAATACGGTAAAGCTGATGGAAGATATGGCCGACGACGAAAAGAGCGAGAAAAACAAGGCTACGGACCCGATTATGGTTATTTTCTCCGCCGAAAGCAAAAGCGCCAGCGGGTATCGCAGATTAAACTCAAAACCATTGAATACAAGCAGGCCCGCGTGCAGGAGCGCCATCAAAAACATGCCGCTGTACACCGCCGCAAGCAGCCCGGCGTAACGGCCGATAAGGTAATGCGCGCGAGAAACAGGCCGCGTCAGCACAAGGTAAATAGTCTTTGACTGCATTTCCTCAAGCGCAAGGTTTACGGCCGCAAAACATACCGTAACAAGCGCGAAGAATTCTATCGCCGCAAGCCCGAAATCAAGCAATACCCTGATCTGCTGCTCCCCGCCCAGAGCGACAAGAAGAAGCGAGGCGGCAATTATGATAATGCCGAAAAAGACAAGCACGTAAAATATCTTATTGCGTATATTCTCGACAAGCGTATAACGCGCAATGGATAATATGTTTTTCATGGCTAAAGCTTCATGCGGTCGGTTTCGGCGGAGTCAGCCACTTCCGAAATGAATATGCTTTCCAGTGAGCCTTCCGCCGACGTCCACTGGCTTTGCTCCAGCGTCCGCACCATGTTGCCCTTAACGAGTATGCCTACACGGTCGCATATTTTCTCAACTTCCGAGATAAGGTGGGAAGACAAGAATATCGTCTTGCCCCGGGATTTAAGCTTTAAGAGAAGCGTCCTCATCTCCTGCATTGCAAGAGGGTCAAGCCCGCTGACGGGTTCGTCGTAAATAAGCAGTTCCGGATCGTGCAGAAGGCTTTGCGCTATGCCTATTCTCTGCAACATGCCTTTTGAAAATTCGGCAAGCTGCTTATCGCGCTTTTGCGACAATCCCACCATGTCAATTATATGCTCAACGCGCTCCGCCACGTTATCAAGCCCCGAAAGCCTGGCATAAAGAGAGAGTATCTCCTTTGCCGTCAGGTAACGATAGAAATACGGGACTTCCGGCAGGTAACCTATCTTGCGAAGCGCCTGCGTGCTGCCGGCCCGCTCGCCGAAAACGGTAACGGAGCCGGATGTCGGCCTTAGCAACCCGAGGGTAAGCTTGATAGTCGTTGTTTTCCCCGAACCGTTAAGGCCGAGAAGCCCGAATATTTCACCTTTGTCAACCGATAAATTCAGCCCCTCAACGCCGCGCGTAAGCGCCGTGCGGGTAAGATGCTTTTTACGGTAAACCTTGGTAAGATTACTCGTTTCAATGGCTAACATATGAAAATATGTGTCTCTTCAGCGTTTTGAAGTTGTCGCCGTCATTGCGAGCCCTAAGGGCGCGGCAATCTCGCTTTTCATCAGAACGTCGAGATTGCTTCGCTACGCTCGCAATGACCTCAATACGAAAATACTAGAGCGCCACGTATTTTACTTTGGTAACACCCGAAAAATTGCTTATCTGGTGGACTATGTCCTGGGTTGCGGCGGTGTCTATGTTGATTATCGTAACCGCTTCGCCACCCTGCTCGTTACGGCCGACCTGCATACCGGCTATGTTAACGTTATTCTTGCCCAGGAGCGTGGCTACCTGGCCTATTATGCCGGGACGGTCAATATTGGTAAGGTACAACATGGAACCGGACGGGACAATGTCAACGGTCAGCGTGTTAAGCCGGACGATGCGGGCATTCTTATGGCCGAACAGGGTGCCGGAAATCACCAGTTGTTCCTTCTCGGTCTTTATGCCGGCTGATATAAGCGCCGTAAAATCCTCGGCCTGCTGATTTTTTGTTTCTTTTATTTTGATCCCGCGCTCTTTTGCAAGCGCCGGCGCGTTTACGAAATTAACTTTTACGTCCAGAATCGTGCTTAAAAGCCCTTTTAAATAGGCTACGGTAAGCGGATTGGTGTTAACAGAGCTTATGCTGCCCGCGTACTCAAGCGCGATTTCGGTCAGCCCGCCGGATATAAGCTGCCCCTGCAAGGTTCCGATTTTTTCCGCAAGCGCGATATAAGGCTCAAGCTGCTTGTAAGTTTCCCAGTCAAGCGTAGGCACGTTTACGGCATTGCGTATAATGCCTTTGGAGAAATACTCCACGACAACTTCGCTAAGTTCCTGGGCGATCTTAACCTGAGCTTCCTCGGTTGAGGCTGCAAGGTGCGGAGTTACGACCGTGTTTGCCGATTCTATAACCGTCCAGTCGACTGGCGGCTCTTTTGCGAACACGTCAATGGCCGCGGCCTTAACGTGGCCGGAATTTATGGCATCGGCAAGCGCCTTCTCGTCTATAATGCCGCCGCGGGCGCAGTTGACTATACGGACGCCCTTCTTCATTTTCTTCAGCGTATCGGCATTAATAAGGTTACGGGTGGAATCGTTTAACGGCGAATGGATGGAAATGTAATCGGATGCCGCATAAACTTCGTCAAGGGATTTAAGCTCTACGCCGGAGGCCTTTGCAAACTCAGTGGAAGTAAACGGATCGTAGGCTATCACATTCATCCCGAAAGCTATCATCCTGTGGGCGACCTCTTTGCCTATACGCCCGAAACCGATAAGACCTAGCGTCTTGCCCTGGAGTTCCGTACCCATGAATTTTTCGCGTTTCCATTCTTTAGTCTTAAGCGATGAGCACGCCATAGGGATGTTGCGCGCCATGGAGAGCATAAGCCCTATGGTATGTTCCGCGGCCGAAATCGTGTTGCCACCCGGCACGTTTGCGACAACTATGCCTTTTTGCGTCGCAGCCGGTATGTCAACATTATCCACGCCTGTTCCGGCACGCCCGATAAATTTCAATTTCTTCGCGGCGGCTATAATATCTGCGGTTACTTTTACCTCGGAACGGATAAGCAGGCCGTCGTAATCCGCTATAAGCTCCTTGAACTGCTCCGGCGTCGGTTTGGCGTGTATTTCCACCTTGAAATCAGGATTTGAGAGAAGTTTCTCAAGTCCCTCCGTGCTGTTATATGTCATCAATATCTTATTCATGGGAGTATCCTTTCATTAGAGGGTTGATAATTCTACGTAGGGGCGGGTTTGAAACCCGCCCGTACATCCTTTCAGTAGAGGGTTGATAATTATCCGTTGAGCAGGGCTTCCTCGGCGGCGGCGACGGCTTTGCCTTTTTCCAATTTGTATCCGAGCCGCGTCAAAACCATTTCAAGGCACGCGAACCCTACAAGAATGTCCGCCTTGCCTATATAACCCATGTGCGCAAAACGGATTATTTTGCCTTTCAGCGCGCCCTGGCCGCCGGCGATTGACACGCCGTATTCTTCCCTTAGCATTTTCACGATCTTGCCGCCGTCAACCCCTTGCGGCACCTTTGCGCTGGTAACTACTTCGCACGGGTTATCGCCGAACAACTCAAGGCCGATGGCCTTCATGCCCGCGCGCGCCGCTTTTGCGTGAAGCCGGCACTCCTGCCAGATATTCTCAATACCTTTTGCCTTTATCATCTTAACGGCTTCCTGGAGCGCCACGATAAGCGTTACCGGCGGGGTGAAGGGCGTTTCCTTTGTGCCAAGCGATTTCTTCATTTTGCGCCAGTCCCAGTAGAAACGCGGCAGCGTAGCTTCTTCAACAAGCTTCCACGCCTTTGCGCTGACGGACACAAACGCAAGCCCCGGAGCAAGCATAAAGCCTTTCTGCGAACCGGACACGACAACGTCCACCTGCCAGTCGTCAGACCTCAGCTCCTGGCCGGCCAATCCTGAAATAGCGTCCAGCACGAATACCGCATTAGATGCTGCTATAATTTTTCCGATAGCGGCTATGTCATTTACAACACCGGTGGATGTTTCGGTGAAAGTCGTATAGACGGCTTTAATACCCGGGTTGGCTTTCAATGCTTTTTCAATATCCGCCGGGTTTATGGTTTTTCCCCATTCAACATTTATCACCTGCGGTTTTATGCCATAGGCTTCAAGTATTTTCGTCCAGCGCTCGCCGAAATTTCCGCATGTTGCCACAAGCGCGGCATCGCCGGGTTTTAAAAGGTTTACAACCGACGATTCCATGGCGCCGGTGCCTGATGAGGCAACGATGAAAACGTCGTTTTTAGTCTGGAAAACGTATTTAAGGCTTTCAGCCACGTCAGAGAAAATAGCCGCGAATTCGCCCGTGCGATGATGCAGAATGGGCAGCGCTTCTTTTAATGCTACTTCTGGCGGGATTGGGGTGGGTCCGGGGGTGAGCAGGTAGTGTTTTTTCATCGGCATTCTCCTTGATGTGGATTTATTGATTGTTCGTGAAACTTTTCACAATGTTGTATGCTATGGTATAAAATTTATACAGTCTTGTCAACAAGCGGATTTTTTATCGGTGTGTCTTTAGCAGTTTGAGGTCATTGCGAGCGAGAGCGAAGCAATCTAGACGTTCTGATGAAAAGCGAGATTGCCGCGCCCTTCGGGCTCGCAATGACGACGACACTTCAAAACGCTAAAGAGACACCTTTATCGTCGCTATTTTTGTCGTTTCCCCGGGTTTAATTGTAAGCTTATCCTAAGCACATCGTCCATGTGCTTAACGGGCAACATTTTCATTTCTTTAAGAATGTCATTGGGTATGTCGGTAAGATCCTTCTTATTTCCCTCGGGAAAAATTACCGTATTTATTCCTTCCCTGAATGCGGCCAATACCTTTTCCTTCAAACCGCCGATCGCAAGCACCCTGCCGCGCAACGTTATCTCGCCCGTCATTGCGATATCCTTCTTTACGGGGCGGTCGAGTATTACGGAGGCCATGGCTGTGCCTATCGCTATGCCTGCGCTCGGGCCATCCTTGGGCACCGCGCCCTCCGGCACATGCACGTGGAAATCATTTGTGCTGAAAACACTTTCGTTAATCTTAAAACGTTTAGCCGAAGAACGTATATAGGAAAGCGCGGCCTGGGCTGATTCCTTCATAACATCGCCAAGCTTGCCGGTAAGCTGCAACGCACCCTTGCCTTTCATGCGGTTAACTTCTATGGTAAGCGTCTCTCCGCCTACTTCGGTCCATGCAAGCCCGGTTGCGACACCAACCTCGTTGGGCGCAACCTTTTCATGAACGAAACGCGGTATGCCGAGGAATTTTTCCACGTTTTCAGTGGTTATCTTGACCGTTTGCGCCTTTTTTTCCTCATTCATGCCCAGTTCCTTCGCTACCTTGCGGCAAAGATTTGCCATCTCGCGCTCAAGGTTACGAACGCCGGCCTCGTGGGTATAGTCGCGGACTATGGTTTTTATGCCGTCGGCCGAAACTTCAAGCTCATTTTCGGTGAGCCCGTGTTCCTTCATCTGCTTGGGTATAAGGTATTTCTGCGCGATACGGATTTTTTCGTCCGTGGTATAGCCTGAAAAGCGCAATATCTCAAGCCGATCAAGCAGCGAGGGCGGTATGCTGTATAGCGAATTTGCCGTGGTGATGAACATAACCTTTGAAAGATCGAACTCCACGTCGAGGTAATGATCGGAAAAAGTATAATTCTGCTCCGGGTCAAGCACTTCAAGTAAGGCCGCCGAAGGATCCCCGCGCCAGTCGTTTCCCATCTTGTCAATCTCGTCAAGTATGAACACAGGGTTATTCGATTTGGCTTTCCGCATGGACTGAATTATCCTGCCCGGGAGCGCGCCGATGTAGGTGCGCCTGTGGCCGCGAATCTCCGACTCATCACGCACGCCACCCAGCGAAATACGCACGAAAGACCTGCCCAGACTGCGGGCGATGGATTTTGCAATTGACGTTTTTCCAACGCCGGGAGGGCCGACAAAACATAATATCGGGCCTTTTATCTTCTTGACGCGCTTTAGCACGGCCAGGTACTCTATAACCCGTTCCTTGATCTTTTCAAGCCCGTAGTGATCTTCATCAAGCACTTTCTGGGAACGCTGCAAATCAAGGTTGTCTTTGGTGGTAGCCGACCATGGAAGCGCTATAAGCCAGTCAAGGTATGTGCGGATTACGGTAGCTTCCGGCGAGAAGGCCATCATCTTTTCAAGCCGCGCCAATTCCTTTTCCGCCACTTCCTGAACCTCTTTCGGCATCTTCAGCGTTTTAATTTTATTGCGAAGTTCATCCAGTTCCTTTGCGGTGTCATCCTTCTGTTTTAATTCCTTTTGGATGGCCTTCATCTGCTCGGTGAGGTAATACTCTTTCTGTGTCTTCTCTATCTGGCTGCGCACGCGGTTTTGTATCCGGCGCTCGATGTTTAATATCTCTATTTCCGCGTTTAACAGCTGGACAAGTTTTTCCAGCCGCTCTCCGGGATGGCCTATCTCCAGTATCGCCTGCTTGTCCGTTATCTTGATCATCAGGTGAGAAGCGATTGTATCGGCAAGCCGGCCGGCATCGGTTATATTGGAAACCGCAACGTAAATTTCCATCGGCAGGCGGGGATTTAGCTTCACATATTGCTCGAACAAAGACACGGAACGCCGCATCAACGCCTCGATATCGGGCGTTTTCTCGTACGTCTCAGAAAGAAGCTGTAAATCAATTTCCGTATATCCGCGCTCGTTAAGGCGAAAATCCGTCCAGCGGGCGCGCTGCAAGCCCTCGACGAGAACTTTCAACGTTCCGTCCGGCATTTTTAGAAGCTGCAAAACTTCGCATACCGCGCCTATGGCGTATATGTCATCGGGGCTTGGATCTTCCGTCTGGACGTTCTTCTGGGTTGCAAGGAAGACCAACCGCTGAGAAGTCATGGCCTCTTCAAGCGCCTTGATGGATTTTTCCCTTCCGACTGCAAGAGGCAGAACCATTGCAGGGAAAATAACGATGTCCCTGACAGGCAGAAGCGGCAGCTTTGACGGTATAGTCATTGCCGGCGCACTCTTATCCTTACTCTGATTTTTATCCAATTCTGACATTTTTACTCCTAATAACCGTCAGGCCGATTCTCTTCTATGCTTTTCGTGGAATTGAAGCCTCGGCGGTTTTTCCTTTTGCACTACCTGCAAATCCACGATACAGCGGTGCAGATCTTTCTGGTCAGGCAGGTCGTACATCGTATCCAGTAAAAGATCTTCAAGTATTGCGCGCAATCCGCGCGCGCCGGAACCGCGTTTTAACGCTTTAGCCGCTATTTCATCAAGCGCTTCCGGCGTAAACTCAAGCTGCACGCCCTCCAGCGCAAACATTTTCTGGTATTGCTTTACAAGAGCGTTTTTTGGCTGCGTAAGAATACTTACAAGGTCGCGCCTGGTAAGCTGCTCAAGCGTAGTAACCACCGGCAACCGTCCGACAAACTCCGGTATAAGCCCGTAACGGATAAGATCCTCGGGCTGAACCATTGCGAGGATTTCCCCTGCGGCTTTCTCTTTTTTACCCTTGGGTTCCGCGCCGAAACCAACTTTTTTCTCGACAATCCTGGACTCTATTACCTTGTCAATGCCTTCGAATGCGCCGCCACATATGAACAATATGTTGCTTGTATCAACCCGAATGTATTCCTGCTGCGGATGCTTGCGACCGCCCTGCGGCGGCACGTTTGAGATAGTGCCTTCCAGTATCTTTAACAGGGCCTGTTGCACACCCTCGCCGGAAACGTCGCGGGTGATGGACGGGCTGTCGGAACGGCGCGATATCTTGTCAATCTCATCAATGTATATAATGCCTTTCTCGGCGCGTTTAACGTCGAACGAGGCGTTGTGCAGCAGCCTAAGAATAATATTTTCAACGTCCTCGCCGACATAACCCGCCTCGGTCAGCGTGGTGGCGTCCGCCACCGCAAAAGGCACGTGCAGCATGCGGGCAAGCGTCTGCGCAAGCAAAGTTTTGCCCGTGCCGGTAGGCCCGATCATGAGTATGTTGGATTTTTGAAGCTCCACATCGCCTTTAGAGCCTTTACCGCTCTCCAGCCTGCGGTAATGATTATAAACCGCAACCGAAAGCGCTTTTTTGGCGCGTTCCTGGCCGATAACGTATTCATCCAGAGAACGCTTTATCTCCTTCGGGCTTGGAAGCGATTTTAACGACCGCCGGGACTCCTCGCTCTCGATTTTTACCAGCAGTTCGGCTGAATTCCTTACGCATTCCTCGCAAATATAGACGCCCTGTCCGCCGATAAGCCGCAAGCTGTGCGCCTTGCCGCGGTGACAGAACGCGCATATATAATCGGAACCGGTATTTTTATTTTCTGCCATTGTAATTACTTCTTTCTACTGGCAATAATTTCGTCAATTATGCCGTATTTTTTGGCTTCTTCGGCGGACATGTAATAGTTGCGCTCCGTATCCTGGCGCACCCTGTCCTTTGTCTGGCCGGTGTGGTGAGACAGTATATCAGTAAGCTTTGCCTTGGTGCCGAGAAGCTCTTTGGTTTCGATGTCTATGTCCGTAACGGGACCGGATATTCCCTCGCCGTAAATAAGAGGCTGGTGAATCATAACCCGGGAATGCGGCAAGGCATAGCGCCGCCCGTTTGTGCCGGCTGCAAGAAGAAGCGCGCCGAACGACATTGCCATTCCCATGCAGATAGTGGTTATCGGGCATTTTATGTATTGCATGGTATCATAAACGGCAAGCCCCGCGGTTACCATGCCACCGGGAGAGTTTATATAAAGGTTTATGTCTTTATCCGGGTCTTCGGCTTCAAGATACAGAAGCTGCGCGATAATGAGATTTGCCGAATCAGTGGTTACAGCGCCGCCGTAACCGCCCACAAAGATTATACGGTCTTTAAGAAGGCGCGAATATATATCATAACCAACCGCTGCCCCCTGGTTCCAGCGTTCTATTATTGTAGGTACAAGTCCTGACATGTTTTGTTCTCCTTTAAAGCCAACCAGCAAACTATTTTTTGATTTCTTCCTTGATTTTTGCTTCCGAAATAAGGAAGTCGAATATTTTTTTCTCTCTTAACTGAGATTGTATACGCTCCTTGTTTTCCCCGAAATACTTATCAATTTCCCCCTCCCTTGACGGGTTTGTTTTATACATATTTTCCCGTTCCGCTTTCATATCTTCGTCGGTAGCATCAATTTTCTGTTCCGAGGCCACCGCGTTTAGAATGTATGAAATTCGCACATCGCTCTCGGCCTGTTTGCGATATTTTTCTTTCATCTGTTCGCTGTTCTTCTGCCAGACTGATTCGTGGACGTGCTGCCGGCGGAAATATTCAGCCATGCGCGCCATAAGGTGATTATACTGTTCTTCGATGAGAGACTCCGGCACGGCGAACTCATTTCGTTTGAGCAATTCTTCGATTATCTGTTTCTCGACTTCCGCAGACTGCCGCCGTTTTTCTTCATCTTCCATTGAACTTTTGAAACTCGATTCGAGTTCGGCAATACTGCCAATGCCAATGTCCCTGGCGAATTCATCGTCCAATGCGGGCAACGATTTTTCCTTTATCTCTTTTACTTTTACCTTGAAAACAACCTCTTTTTCGGCCAGTTTACTGTCAGGGTATTCCCTGGGCAGCCGCACTTTTATCTCGCGCTCTTCATTTTTTTTGGCTCCCATCAAACCTTCGTTAAACCCGGCAAACCCCTGGGCGGCGGACATGTCAATCATCTGGCCGGATGTTTTCAGCTCTTCAACAGATTGCCCTTCGGAAAAAGCCTCATAATCAACCAGGACGAAATGGGAAGCGCCCACGGTTTCAGCGCCGGATTCGACAAGCCTTGCATTGCGCTCTCTCAAACCGTTAAGTTTTTCCTTCACCTTTTCGTCAGTAACCGGCATTATCTCTTTTTTCACCGGTATGCCTTTATAATCCTTCACTTTGAATTCGGGATGTTTTTCAGCGTGCAAACGATAGCTGAAAGGCTTCTCAAAATCAAATGAAACGTTGTCGACCCGCGGATAGGTTACCGGAGTAATACTCTTGCTGCTGAGCGCGATGCTGACGGAACGGTTGATAAGATTCTCAATTACTCTCTCCCGCGCCATAACTTTATAATTCGTCCTGACCATCTCCCTGGGAGCTTTGCCGACGCGAAAACCCGGCAACTGGGCAGTTTTTTGAATTTCATTGAACACATTTTCGGTTTCCAGCCGCACTTCTTCGGCCGGCACCTCTACGGCGAACACAATCGCACATTCTTTTTCATCCACGACGTCAATCTTGGTTTTTTCTATTTGCACAGTCTATTCCTTTCGCCCGCATTGTGATTAGATTATGGATTATGCCGGGACGGAGATTTGAACTCCGAAGGGTTTCCCCACCAGATCCTAAGTCTGGCGCGTCTGCCAGTTCCGCCATCCCGGCGATACAGTTAACAGTAAAAAGCCTGCGCCGCAGAGGAATCGAACCTCTAACCTGACGATTAAGAGTCGTCTGCTCTACCAATTGAGCTAGCGGCGCAATATTCATCCGTAAATTTTCATAAGGACGCTGGAGTCGTCGAACGGTGCCGGACTTTTTCTTCCTAAAAAAGTTCGACCGCAGGCAACGCTACGCTCTCACTTTTTTAGTCGAAAAAGCCTCGGCCTCGTTCGCCTTGTCCTACGCGCCTAATGAAAGTTTGCGGTTCATTGAAAAGATAGAAAATTTTAACATACTTTCGGGAATATGTCAAGAAAAGCTTTAGCTGCAGCTTTTTTGCCCATAAGTAGCTTATTGGGGGGGATCAGGATGGGTTTTTGCGAACGGTATTGGGCGGGGTGGCAGACGCCACTGTTATACTATCGCGCGGAATTTTAATGGTACCCTGCTCTTCCAGGCGTTTCATCGCGGTTATCAGGTCTTTTTTCACCTGGTTAATACGCGCGGCTGAGATATCCCTGGGAATTAATTCCATTTCCTGGCGCAACATATCGCGCGCGCCTTCGGTGAGGTTTTTCATAACGTAATCGCGCACCTGCGCACCAGTTCCCCTCAATGCCGCAGCGAAAATGCGGGTGCCTACGGCTTTATAAATTTCGTAGAGATGTTCCTTGGATAGTTTTGCCAGGTCGTCGGCCGTAACAAGCATATTTCTTATTGCGGCCTCGGTAGCAGGGTCCTCCCTGCCTATATCCTTAAGCACTTTTTCGCGTTCATCTTTCTCGTAGGCATTGATTAAATCGGCTATATTCTGGGGGCCGCCAAGCAGATAATCCACGCGTTCTTTAAGCCGGTCCTCGATAACCCTTATATCCTCGCCATGGTATTGCTTTACAACAGCCATCTGTTTAAGAGTATCCTTGCGAAGCGCTTCCGGAAGCGCATTGATTATTGTGCCGGAATATTCCTTGGGCAAATACGTCAAAACTATGGCAACCATGTCCGGAGTCTCATTCTTTAACAGGTAAAGCAGGCTGCCTATATTGCTTTCATTGATGAAACCAAAGTGCCGCATACCGCCTTCCGGCAGGCTCCTGATTCCCTCGCCACCTGTAAGGCCGGCATTCTGCGTTGTCCCGATCTCGCCCATGACCCCGCCACGGAGGCCTTCCGGCCTGCCGCCGGATTTTACCCCGATCTCCGAACGGCTTATTATTCTTGTATCCGCCTGTATACGGAAAACCTCTATTGCCGAGATCATGTTCTTCATAAAATTGCGTAACGGGCCGAATATGAAAAACGCCAGCAGGAACAAACCAATAAACCACGGCATTTGCGTAATGGCGACATCGCGTATAAGGTTAATCTTTTCCTGTTTGTTTTCCACAAACGTCATTTTCCTGACTTCCAGGCGGTCACCGCGCACCTCGCTAATCTTTACCAACCCGGAGATATATTCTCTTACGCTGTTTAACGTCGCATCGCTTACCTCATCGCTCAATATCATGGTAACCGACAATGTTTTTATGAACTCCGGCAACCTTATCGTCTGGGTAAAAGAACCATCGCTATTTCCGACAACTTCCGTCTCTAAAGCATCCATCGGTATACCCGGCAGGTAATTATTTGTGTTTACACCGGCCGCTGGGCCGGCAGCGGGAGTCTCGGCTTTTTTTACTTCCTGTTCGATCGTGGGATTATGTTCTATATTGACCAACACTATGATGTTGCTGTCGCCCGTCATCCTTACCGTAACATCTTCAATTCTTTTGGCTATCGAATTCTCCAGGGCAATTTTTTCGTCAATTCCAAATGTGCCGGCTACGCTATATGCCAGAGAACTTGCAAGAGTGAAAAAAATCCCAACGCCCGCAGCAATAGTTCTCATGACGCGCTCCCCGGTTTATCAAATTGCATGACAAATCGCGTACCGCCCATTACCTTGGACTCAACCTCAACCTTTCCATGGTGGCGCTCGGCCACTTTTTTTGCAACGGTCAGCCCCAACCCGATGTTTTGCGGTTTCGTAGTAAACAAAGGCTCAAAAATCTGTGACAATAACGCCTCACCTATGCCCGGCCCGTTGTCCAGCACCCACATTCTTACTTTCCCATCAATTTCTTCCGCACCGAGTATTACTTCCCCTCCCGTTTCCTGAAGCGCATCAATAGCGTTGTCAACCATATTTACCATCGCGCAACGCAATTCAAATGCATCCCCCTTTAAATGGACATCCCCCTTTAAATCCTGTTTTATAGCAGTGTTATATTTCATTTGAGCGAGCGCCGAGATTTCGTCAAAAAGATTTCTGACGCTAATATCGTTATTTACGGGCGGGCGCTCATTCGAATAAATAAGCAGGTTATCCGACACCTTGCTTATAACAGATGCTTCCTTCCTGATTATGGCCGTAAACTTTTTAAGATCATCTATATTCAGCTCCCTGCCTTTGTAACGCAGCAGCATCGCAGCGGCCATGTTGATGGTCATCATCGGATTCCGCACCTGCAACCCGATTTTTTCCGACATTTTCCTTATGGCAGCCAGGCATTTATGACGCAGGTTATCATGACGCACATGTCTTAGCTCTTCCACCATGGCATTAAATGTTTGAGCGAGGAACCCGATCTCATCCCCGGAATTTACCTTGGCCTTGTAATTTAAATTGCCGGCGCCCACCATTTTCATACCGTTTACCAGATTAAGAATAGGCGTAAGCAGGTAGCCTGAAAATATTATTGATAACAAGTACAGTATCCCAAAAGTTACCAACAACCAGAACACAGTCATCAGCTTCATCAAGCGAACCGGCATTGAAACAGCCGCCGCGTCCCTTCCTATGACAACAAAAGAATCTTCTATTTTACCCTTGTTAATAGAAGCCCTCAACACGCCGCCGTTTGGATCCGTAACCATGCTTTGCTTATTATGCAAAGCCAGATCAAATTTCCTGAAAACCTTGCCCGCGCTTAGAGGTGAACTGGAAAATAAAACCTCACCATTCTTATTTATAACATAAACCTGCATGCCGCCGGCTTTTGCAATCCGACCCACAACATCCTCAAGGATGTCCAAGCCGAATAACATGTACACAAGCCCCTTGCGCCCCGGCAAAGGACAGGCTATCGCAATAACCGGCTTATTCCCCATCCTTGAAATAGCGCCGAGTTCAGCACGTCCTGAAACTAGCGCCTTTCTGTAGGTTCCATCGCTTTGCAGCGCGTCCGGCGCAATAGATTTATCAACGTATGCTTTATTTATTATTCTGCCGCCGCCGTCAACCGTGTAGACGCCAAGCATCTCCGGATTCCCGGTTATAACCCTGTTTAATATAGCCTGAACGGATTGCCTGTCACCTATGCCAACTCTGCCTATATCCGTTACAAATCCTATTTTTTTGTTCAACAGAGCCATGTAATGTTCAGTTTCCATAGCCATGTATTCGCAGGCAAGCATCTGCTCCCGCTCAAAATTCTCATTGAATTGCTTGATGCTTACATTTATTATGCTCACTGAGCCAAGAAGCACCGTAACGGAACACACGCTCCCCAGCACTATAAACAGCTTGGCGCGAATACTGATCTTTTCCATGTATGAATATATGGCGTTAAGCATTGGCCTCTACTCCATTACCGGCTGGTATTTTTTACGTTATCATATGCGGCAACAATCGTTTTGATGCGCGCCAGCAATTCGTCTGGATCAACGTCCTTGGTTATGTAATCATCTGCGCCCAGATCCAGGCCCAGTGATTTATCGCCGGCATCCACGAACCTTCCGGTAAGGAAAACAACCGGCAGGCTGCCATTTATTTTTTTTATCAACTCGCATAGTTTATAACCGTTTATACCTGGTATTCTAATGTCCAGTATAACCATGTCCGGCTTTACCTCGTAAATCCTTCTTAAACCGTCGTTGCCGTCATAAGCCGAGAAACACTCGTATTCCTCTTCAAAAATACCGCTTAGCAATTCCTGAGCATTCATGTCATCGTCAATAACAAGAACGCGCTTCTTTTTTTTCACCGGCACACAGTTACTGTCGCCTATGACCATGCTGAAATAACCGTTATTATCTTTCAATTGCGCCAGATTGCCGAGCCTGCCCTTTAAATAATCAACTTTTTTAACAATCTCATCCCTGCCGATGTTGCTGCCGTCATAGGCTATGTCGCGAAGCTGCTCCCACTTTACCCCGTTCTCGCCTCTGGAATTGAGGACTTTAAGAATGAGGTACTCATCTTTATCCAGGGAAATCTTATTGCCATCAATATAGATAACGGACGATTTGTCGTCAAAACGAATGCGTTCAGACGCATCAGGGAGGACGATATTGCGCCGCAAGGCCACTCGCCTTATCCTGCTTAACAATTCATCGTCGTAGAATGGCTTGGAAATATAATCATCGGCGCCCACGTTCAACGCCCTTACCTTCAAATCGCTTTCCTTCTTCCCCGAAACTATAATTATTGCTGTTGAAGGATAATTTGTTTTTATATCGCCGCAAATCTCAACCCCATCTTCGTCATTATCGCCAAGCACAATGTCCAGCAGAGCCATATCGCAACCATTAATGATCCTGGCCCTGTATTCTTCGATTGTTGCCGCGCACTCATGATCATAACCGGCATTCCGCAATATCTGGCCTACATACAACCTCAGTTCCGGATCGTCCTCAACGATTAGTATCTTCACAAACAACCTCCGGTATGGCTTTTATGGTATTTTTTGCAGGATTTCCCTTATCTGAGGAATATCCGAATCTTCCGGAGCAAGTTCAATGGCTTTTAGCCAGTTTTTCCTTGCTTTTTCCATATCCTTCAGTAAATAGAAAACAGAACCCAGGCGTTTATACGCGGTTACATTATCAGGTTCAAGGGATAACGCTTCCTCGCACAGGCGGACAGCCTCATAGTATTTCTTTTCCTTGATTCTTTCCAGCGCCTGGTACACCTTTTGCTCTGCCATATTCCAGTTTGTAGCCGCGTCCTCAATAACTACGTTATTTTCTTTTGCTATGGCCTTAACCATCTGGTTTAATTTTTCATTGTCAGCCTTCAAACTATATGCGTACCTCAACAATTTTACACATTCCTTTGCATCATCTTCAATAATATATTTACTAACACCGTTCCTGATTGCCGTCGCATCCTTTTCTTCGCCGGATGAATCAGAAACATATACAGCCACGAGAGACAATTTTACCTGTACAGCCTCATAAACTGAGTCATCCGGCGACAGCTGCCTTACCTTTTCCAACCCGGACAATGCACGGGCATACAGCCCGCGTTCAATATCCGAGACAACGGAACCGTAAAGCCGGGCGGCAATCTTTTTGTTCGTAAATTGCGAAGAACCGAAGCGGTAACCCACCGTAAGCTCGTGAGAGCCGTACATTTCGTTTAAACCGGACAATGGATAGTAAAAAGCATATGAAAGCACGGCATTCTCGCCCTCGTATCCAAGACCGGTAGTAAGCCTGGAGTATTTCCTGCTGCCGATGCCAAGCCCAAGGCGCACAGCGAGCATGTCCGACATGAACCATTTTTCAGCGCCGGTGACGAATTTTATATTACTATTGCTATCCATAGCAAGGTCGCCTGCTATATTCCACCCGGGCTTGTGATATGCTGCGCCAAGTATGATATTACGCGGTATCCTGTCTTCGTATTTAATGCCCAGGCTCGGGCTTGCAATGTCGCGGATTGAAAGCCCCATGGAGAGGCTCTCGGCTGGTTTTATCATAACACCGGCATCAAAACTTATTTCGCTTTTAGAAGTACCAAGCGCGAACACCGGGTTTACGGCTGTGTACTCATCAGTGCCATAACTCACGGTAAGATATTTTATGCCCGCCCCGACAAGCGTTTTGGGGTTAAGGTTTTTGCTGTAATAAATGCCGGCGCTGCTTTCAGTATAATAATTGGCTAATCCAAAAACATCCAGTCCAAAACCTATGACACCATCATTGCCGCCAGTGTCGTCATTTCCCTTCTTTATGACGGAAATCGGCAGTACAAACAATACATTACTATCGGCCAGGTCGCTGTTGTCGTCGAGGCCTGTATATAAACGCGAGTAGCCGCCCTGGACCTCCATTCGCCTCAACTGTCCGAGGCCGGCGGGGTTGAAATACATGGCATCGGGGCCGTCGGCAAGCCCTGCGAACGCTCCGCCGAGGCTCTGCGGCCTGGCACCGCCTGGCTGGCGGTCAAAAGCGGCATACGCGTTCATTGCAATGACGATACCGCAGGCAGCAATTATTAGAGCGTTTTTGCATTTGCCCATGACTACCTCTTTAGCGAGCAACTACAACTGTTCCGTTTACAACTTTGCCGTCAGCTTCCAATTGATATATGTATACGCCAGAGGAAACGACGTTATTATCGGAGTCACGCCCGTCCCAGGAAAATAATTCAGTGCCTTCTTCCGTTAAACTTACTTTGACGACGTTGCCGTTAATATCATATATTGTTGAACTTACTTCTGAAAAGTTCGGATTATCAATGGTAAAACATACCTTTGCCACCGATTCGTCCGCCTCATCAGGGCAAAAAATTTTGGGTCTGACTGACGTAAGTGAAAATCTTTCCGCAGCCTTATAAAAAGAGTACCTGCTGAGAGTTTCAGGAGATTTAGGAAGCGCACCGGCCACTTCAGCAAAGGAATACGATGAGGCGATTATACTGAATAAGCAAACAACAAAATGCACTGTATTTTTATTCATTTCT
>MGVF01000114.1 GCA_001800355.1 Elusimicrobia bacterium RIFOXYA2_FULL_50_26 | reverse complement strand
TAAGATTGTTCCATGGAGTAACCGGTTTTTCCTTAAGATCAATGACCAGGCCGTCTTTGCCGAGTTTTACCGAATAGTTTTTCCTTATCTCGGATGACTCGTCCGTTTTATGTACGGCAAACGATGCGTCGTATGAGTTTGCGGTAAAATCGTCTATCATGCCGCGGTGGTTGGTGCCGGAGTAGATCTCGTCGCCCAGGATCGTTAAAAATGGCGACGATACAATTCCCTTCATGAGGAACACGGCGTCGCTAAGCCCGCATTTTTTTGCGGAATCTATGTTGTCGTTATTGATATATTCTATTTTTGCGCCGTCTTTTCCGTAGCCGATGTAGTCAATTATCATTTCTTTCCTGTAGCCCACGATAATGTAAAGCTTCCGGAACCCGAGAGTTTCAAGCATGGCAATAATGTATGAAATTATAGGTTTGCCGTGAAGCATGGCCATGGGCTTGGGCGTATCCGTGGCGTCGGCGCCGAAGCGCATGCCTTTGCCGCCGGCAAGAATTACCGCTGTATCCATGAGCAATACTCCCTGTTCAATGTATCTGCAATAAGTTCTCTGGAAAGCATTGTTTCAGCCTTTTTTAGCGCCGCCCGGCTGCACTCGCCTGCCGCGCCCGGGTTATCCAGGACGAACGCCATTTGCGTTGCAAAATCCGCAGGGTCGTCGTGGCGCGCAAGGTATCCTGTTTTTCCATGCTCTATGAATTCGGGTATTCCGCCGATGTTGCCGGCGATTACAGGCGTTCCGGCGCGCATCGCCTCGATGACTATAAGCGGCGACATGTTTTCCCACTGTTCCGGCACTACGACGGCCGCGGCATTTTCTATCATGCGTTTGATGTCGGCGCGCTGCATACGGCCGTTAACAAGATTCAGTTTACCTGCGGGTAATTCCGTCATTTGCCGCGCGATCTCCGTTTCATAATCTTTTTCCCAGAGAACGTTCTGGACAATAGCGTCAAGCCGCGCCTGGGGGCGCTTAACCGCCAGTTGCTTCATGGCTTGTATAAGTATGTGCAAGCCTTTTCGTTTTTGCAGCCAGCCGATGAACAGGAAATTTTTCCGTTCGCCGGGAATCGCCGGAGCCGGCGTATCCGCATCAACCGGCAACCGCACAAGACCGATTTTTTCCTCAGGTATTCCGTAAGACGTAAGTATAGCAAAAGATGAGTCGGAAAGCACTATGAACCTGTCTATCCGGCGAATAAAAAAATCAAATACGCTTTTTCGCAGCGCAAGAAAAACGGCCTGCACCGGGCGCAGTACCGCAGGCAGGCAGCGCAGGCAGCCGACACCGTGAAACTTTCTGCAACAACCGCCCGCAACGTCAAAGAGAGTGGTAAGCGGGCAGAAATACCAGTAATCATAAACCGAGACGATCACCGGTATGCGGCTATGGCGCGCCGCGGCGATGAGCGCGAACGTAAGAAACTGCATGTTGCCGCAGTGAAGAAGATCGGGTTTATTTTCCGCGAAGGATTTTCTTGCGGCCAGGTACACCACGGGGTCGAACTGGAGCAGGTACCACTTTGCGATGCCGATGAATTTTTTCAGGAACGGTAAAAATGATTCTATGCCGCGTACCGGCGCCACGTTTTCCCCCGGCGCGGCCGGCGGCGGCAAATCGGCCGGCAGCGTGATGAAATACGTTTCGTGGCCTTTTTGCCTTGCAAGGCGGGCGGTTTGCAGTATGGCCTGTTCCGCGCCGCCGCTGTGGCTGTGGCAGCCGGGCAGGTAGTTGGTTGCAAAAGCTATCTTCAATTTCTAAACAACCTTTTCAGCGCTTCGCGCAGGTACTTCCTGTGGTATTTGCCGAAGAAAATTTTTCCGATGTGCGTCAGTATGTTACGCATGTCGTAGCGCAAGATGAAAACGACAAACATAATAACGTCGGCGACGGTAATCCTGCGCGAAAAAAAGCAACTGTACGAGTAGCCCGCCAGGTTGCCCTCGTAAAACATTTTCAGGCGTTCGCCCGCTGGATAATCATCAGTTTCGAACACCGGCCGCGGGAGCTTGAAAAAGCTTGTGGTGCGATAGTCTCCCAATCGCCTGCCGTTTTTTTGCGCCCAGTCCCAGAATTCCGTGTCGGGAAACGGGGTTGCGATGCTCCAGAGCATCTCGTCAAGTTCCAGTTTCCGCGCCTGCGCAAGGGTGCTGCGGTCCTGCGCGTACGTGCTGCCGGGCAGTCCGGCGATAAAAAACCCGCCCACCGACATGCCTGCTTTTTTAGCCCACCGCACCGCCCTTGTTACCGCCGCGAGTTCCTCGCCTTTTTTGATGGCGTTGAAAATATTTTCGTTCATGCTCTCTATGCCGAACCAGACGGTATCGCAGCCGGCCGCTTTCATAAGAGCCAGCAGATCTTCGTCAACCCGGTCGGCGCGAATGCCGTTTATGCAGCGCCAGCGTATCGGAAGGTGTTCCCTGATAAGCAGGTTGCATATCTCTTTCGCCCGCGCAATATCCATGGTGAAGTTGTCGTCGGCGATAACAAAACCCGTGATGCCGTGCGTCTCGTACGCCTTTTTGATTTCCGCAACGACGCTCTCCGCCGAACGTTTCCGCCACAGGCGGCCGCTTATCTTATTGACGGAACAATAAATGCAGTCAAACGGGCAACCCCTGCTTGTTACAAGCGGGTAATCGCCGGTAATCTGCGCGGCCGTATCGAAAGCCGAAAAGTCCGGTATGGTATTGATGTCGCCGGGAAGGTGTATGCCGGCGCAGAAAACGTCTTTGCTGTCGAGGAAGCAAATGCCGGGAAGTGTTTTAAGAAATTCGCCGTCGGAAGCGTGTTCGACGTATGCGGCGATGGTGTCGTCAACTTCGCCAAGGAAGGCTGCGTGAAAAAACTGGTGTTCCGTTATAAACTGGTTGCCCTGACACGTGATGCCCGCGCCGCCTGCAAAAACGCGTATGCCTTCCTTTGCCAGCGCTGCGGCCATTTCTACGGCGGCGGTGAGTGTATTTGTTTTTACCGAAAAACCCGCCATATCCGGCCGCCAGGCCATGATACGGCTTAATACGGTTTCTGCGCCGGCCAAACCGTTATTACAATCATATACCTTAATCTCGTGGCCGGCGCCGGAAAGAACGGCAGCTATAATGCCAAGCCCCGCATTAAACCCGCTGACATCACCTTTAGGATCAATAAGCGCAATTTTCACCTGAAAATCTCCAAAGGATGAGGGGGAAGTTGCCGGGGACAGGACATTTAGTTCCCCCTCACCTTAATCCTCTCCCCGTCGGGGAGAGGAGATGAGTAATCTTAGACTTATGTATAATCGCAAGCCTGGGAAGTCGGGCAATTTTCATTTATTCAAATTTTCCGAGGAACAGGTTTGAGAATACTTTTAGCGCGGATTTTGCCTGCCAGAGAAGCTGTGCGGGGGAGTCCGTGCGTAGAAGTTTTTTTAGCATGTATGACGGCCTCAGGTAAAATCGCTTATACGCCGACGAACAAAACCCGTGGAATTTTGCGCGGTCGCGGCGCGTCCATGAATGGTCGGTTATCACGTTTTTCTGATCCACAACGTATTCGCGCCAGAAATCGTTGAACAATCCTTCCTTCAAGCCCTGATCGTAGAACGTGCTTCCCGGTATGGGATGAAACATACCGAAGGCAACGTAGTCGAGTTTCAGGCTTTGCGCAAAACGCAGGGTGCGCTCCGTTTCATCGGCGGTTTCCGTGGGAAAACCGAAAATGAAATCGGCATACGTGTAAATTCCCTCGTCATAAACAGTCGCCACGGTCTCCTTTACGCCTGAAAGGTCAAGGTTCTTGTTTATAAGCTTTTGCAACCGCTCGCTGCCAGTTTCAATGCCGAATTGTATCAGGCGGCAGCCGGCGGCGCGCATGTGGCGCACCAGTTCCCTGTCCAGGACGTCGGCGCGGCTTCGGCAGTGCCAGCGTATGCGAAGCTTGCGGCGCAGGATCTCGTCGCAAATTTCGTGGACACGCTTCTTGTTCGAAGTAAAAAGCTCGTCGAAGAAAAGAAAATCGGAAATTCCGAAGGAAGAGTGAACCTGCTCAAGCTCGTCTACCACGTTGCCGGCGGAGCGGTAGCGCACTTTTTTCCCGCTTTCAATATTAGAGCAGAAATTGCAACTATACGGGCAGCCGCGCGAGGTAATGACGGTTGTCATGGGGTTTCGACGCGTGAGGATGGAGCGGTATAGCCTGTAATCAAGAAGATCGCGCGCCGGCAACGGGAGCGCGTCGAGGTTTTGAACCGGAGGAGCCGAAATAATTTTGTCCGCGGGCGAGTTTTTAGTCAGTACGTTTGTTATCGCCTCGATGTCAGCGCCGCGTTTTTGCTCAAGGCAATCGGCTAATTCGGCGAAGCTGTTTTCTGATTCCCCGGCCATGACATAATCCACGTCAGGCTGGCGGATAGTTTCCCGGGGATAAAGCGTTACGTGCGGCCCGCCGACCACCGTTATTATCGAGGGGCCGGCCTGCTTGACGGAACGCGCCGCCAGAAGCGCATCCGGCAGGTAGTAAGTGGAGCAATATATACCGACGATGTCCGGGCGCAGGTTTTTGATATGTGCCGCTACGTCCGCGTGCGAAAGCTGTTGGGTGTAGGCATCAAGCACGGAAACGTCGTGCTTATTATCCTTGCGAAGCACGGCAGCTATATACAACATCCCGATCGGCGGGTAAAACCCGGCGTCCGCATCTATATGCACGTGCGGCGTTATCCCGAAAATATAATTCTCCCGCGGCGGATATAAAAGAAGAATTTTCACCTGAAAATCTCCAAATCACGTTGATAATTCAATGCCATGCCACCCATGTCATTGCGAGGAGCGAAGCGACGCGGCAATCTCGCCGTTTGCAAGTCAAAGGCGAGATTGCTTCGCTGACGCTCGCAATGACGCGAGGCTGAAATATTTTCATCCTCATTGGTGTCCACCGAAAGCGCGCATGGTTGTTTCATTGTAATTTAATAGTGTCGAGTAAAAACCGTAATGCCAGAATATTAGGGTGTTTATAAATAGCATGGCGTGTTGCAGCGGCCTTTTTGTTCCGGCGAAAAAATAGCCATGGATTAGCGCCAATATTAATGCGCAGCCGGCCAGAAGATAAACAGCATAACCGTTAACGGCCATTATGACGGATGTTACGCAGGCGGCCGCGGTTAACACCGGCACATACTGTATGGGGCGGAAATAGCCGTGTTCTTTCACGAGGATTGCCTGGGCATATCCGTAGCGTTGCATCATACGACGGAAGCCGGCCATGTTTTGCGGCCTGTAATGCCTTACCACGGCCTTTGGGTTAAACAGCAGCGTGTAGCCGGCCATTGTCGCGCGCAGGTCAAGCTCCACATCTTCGCCCGGCCACATGCCCTCATGAAAGAGGCCGATTTTGTCAAAAACTTCTTTTCGATACATCACGTTACAACTTGCATTATGCGTTGTAGCCCTGATTATATCACAATTGCGCCCGTCTTTTGCGTAATCTGTTATAAAACCGATCGCTTTCATGAATTGTTGCGTTGTTTTTCCAAAGGTTGTGTCATCGTCCGGGCTTTCCTGAACGCCGCCTACTGCGCCAATGCGCTGAAAATTCACCGCCTTAAACCCAGAAAGCAATTCGTCAAGCCATGCCGGTTCGACTATGCAATCGCCGTCGGTAAACGCCAGGTATTCCCCCCGCGCATGCGCTATGGCCTTGTTCCTCGCCGCCGAGGGGCCGATACCCGCTGTTTCAATAGCGCTGATCCTGGAATCGCCGCTGAAACTGCGCAGAATAGCGGCGGTGCCATCCGTCGAGCCATCGTTGATAGCAATAAGCTCAAAACGAGGGTACGAAAGCGCGCGTATGCTCTCAATGCAGCGCGCAATCGTCTTCTCCCCGTTTTTTACCGGTACAATGATGGAAATTACGGGATATTTAATATCGTCAACCTGGGGTTGCATTATGTGAATATTAAGCGGGGTTTTCTGATTTTAGTATTTCGTTTAAGTTTTTTTTCAGGACGGGTATGTCGGTTAAAACTATGTCTTTGATAATCTGAAGGTTAATGCCATCATAATCATGTGCAATAAAATTGCGGACGCTGCTTGCTTCTTTAACCGGAAGCAACACTCTGTATTGTTCGCCCTCTATCCTGCTTATTTTCTCGCCAATTTGGAGAAGGAACATTAAAAGGGCATTTTGTCCCTCTATATCTGTCAGGGCGGCATCAATATCTCCATGGCGTTGAACAATGGTTTCAATACTTGTTATCATCCGGAGGATGAATTCAAGACGCGCACGGTCAGCTTTAATTGACATAAAGCGTCTCACCCAAGATATATTTTTTACCTATTTCGCCGAGAGCTTTTTTATCGGCCATGTCCACTTCCTTACCAAGAGATTTCACCAGTTCATTGCGAATAGATTCAAGCCTGTAAAAGGCCGAAAATCCTTTAAACCTGTTCATAAAACCATCGGTAAGCTCGTATAGGATATCAACATCGCTTTTATCAGTTTCCTCGTTCCGTGCGTACGAACCGAATATACCGATAATAACAAAACCATCGTTAATATATTGTTTTTTTAGCTCTTTGATCTTTAAGTACAATAGATTATTCATTTATTACCCTGTTGTAGCAAAACGATATTAAATTATATATCTTTTCAGTCAATTTTGTCAAAAGAAGTAAAAACCTCGTTAGCGCTGACTTTATATATATGGACCATGCCGGAAATAGATATGGGGTGCAGATAGCCGGCGTTTTGCGGTTGCACGATTTGCGCTTCGGTTGCGGTAAGCACGAGGTAATCTGTTTTGTAGCGCGCAAGCAGCGCTCTTGAGTTGTCGTCGGCGGGGTGAGAGTAGAATGAGCGCACGTCCTCTTTCCTCGGAGTCTGATTGATATTCGGTGGAAGGACGAAG
>MGVF01000113.1 GCA_001800355.1 Elusimicrobia bacterium RIFOXYA2_FULL_50_26 | reverse complement strand
ATCGAATCGGTTAACACGCAGGGAGCCATAAACATTTCCCGGACCGACAAGGAGATTACGGCCGACGATGTTGCCGGCGCCATAGAGAACGCAAAAACGATAAGGCTTTCGCCGGACCGTGAAATACTGCATACCATACCGCAGGAGTTTTCATTAAACCACCAGCGCGGCGTTCCAAACCCCGTGGGCATGGAAGGAAATTTTCTCGAGGTGGACGTGCATATACTGATAGGCTCATCCAGCCACCTCAGCAACGTTTACAAGGCCATCGCACAGGCCGGTTTCGAGGTGGTTGATCCGGTTTACGGCCTTCTTGCTGTCGGCGATCTGGTAGTAACGCAGGAGGAAAAAGAGCTTGGTTGCCTGCTGATAGACTTTGGCGGGCTTACAACCGGACTTGCGGTTTACAGCGAAGGCAGCATCCGTTTTTCCAAGGAACTTCAAATCGGTTCCGATTTCATAACCCGGGACATTTCGCACAATCTGCGCACCTCGCTTGGCACGGCGCAATCAATAAAGGAAAAATATGGCGTGGCGATGGGCAGCCTCCTGAAAGATGACTCGAAGGTGGATTACACGGCCGTGGACGGCCGCACCGTGCGCAGCGCTTCGCGCCGGCAAATTGTTGAAATCATACAACCGCGCCTTGACCAGATTTTTGTAGCAATAGAACAGGAACTGCGTAATGCAAATTTAAGCGATACGGTGGTGCCGGGCGGTATTATCATCACGGGCGGCGGGTCGCGCCTTGAAGGAATAGTGCAGGCCACGGAGCAGGCGCTTAGCTCGTCGGCGCGCCTCGGCCTGCCGCAGGATGTTACGGGGCCGGAGGAAATTATTACAAATCAGACGTATGCAACGGCCATCGGACTTTTGCGCGCGGATGTTATGGCATCGCCGGGATGGGTGCCTCATAAACCCTCAAGGGGAAATTCCCTGTGGTCGCGCATAAAAACCTGGGCTGACGACGTCTTTTAATCATGAGAATTCGCATAGCTGAAGATAACAATGAACGTTTGGCGGTAATAAAGGTGGTGGGCGTCGGCGGCGGCGGTTCCAATGCCGTAAACCGCATGATCACGGCCGGCATTCACGGCGTTGAATTTATTACGGTTAACACCGATGTGCAGGCATTGCGCCGTTCGGTTGCGCCTACGCGGGTGCAGATAGGCGAGCAGATCTCCCGCGGGCTTGGGGTGGGCGGCAATCCTTCGATCGGCCAGCAGGCCGCCGAGGAAAGCAGGGAACGCATAAAGGAAGTGCTGGCCGGCGCGGACATGGTGTTTATTACCGCCGGCATGGGCGGCGGCACAGGCACGGGAGCCGCGCCAGTTATCGCAGACATAGTTCGTTCCATGGGTATTCTTACCGTCGGTGTAGTAACAAAACCCTTCGAGTTTGAGAACCGCATCCGGCTGCACCAGGCCGAGGAAGGCATAAAAAATCTAAGGAATTATACGGACACGCTGATAGTCATACCGAATGAAAAACTTTTTACAATAGTTGACGACAAGACGCCCATAGAGGATGCCTTCCGCCTTGTAGACGACGTGTTGCGCCAGGCGGTGCAGGCGATAGCGGATGTCATAACTACTCCCGGCGAGATTAACGTGGATTTCGCGGATGTGCGCACCATAATGAAAGGGGCCGGCGAGGCGCTTATGGGCATAGGCGAGGCGTCCGGGCCTACCCGTGCCGTGGATGCGGCCCGCAAGGCGATAAAAAGCCCGTTGCTCGACGATATTTCCATAGACGGTGCGCGAGGCGTGCTTGTAAATATTACGGGTAACAGGGGCACCTCGATGTTCGAAGTGCGCGAGGCGATGACGCTTATAAAGGAATCGGTATCCTCGGACGCTCACGTGTTCTACGGGCAGGTTATAGATCCCAATATTGACGACCGTATAAAGATTACGGTTATCGCAACGGGTTTCCCGATACATACCCGCGCTCCGGCTTCGAAAAAGCAGAAATCGAAGGAAGCGCCGGATAATACGTCTATAGATTTCAACCGTCCGGCATACACATATTGGAAGCCCCAGAAACTTAAGTAACTGATGTTACGCAGCGTGTCATTGCGAGGAGCCTTGGCGACGAAGCAATCTCGTCGTTTTGATACGAAACAGCAAGATTGCTTCGCTTCGCTCGCAATGACAGCAACTTTGGCATTCCTTGCGTAACATCAGTTAAGTAAAATAAGGATAAACATCATGGATATGAAGGATCTGCTTAACGATATGCTTCAAAAAGGTGCGTCGGACATGCATCTAAGGGCGAACGGGCCGGTGGTTTTCCGTATTGACGGTAATCTCGTGCCGCTACCAAATACGATTTGCCATGCCGGCGACACTGATACAGTTGCGCAGGCGCTTATGAACGCAGACCAGAAAAAATTGTTTGCCGAGAAATTTGAAGTGGATGTGTCTTATACTTTCCAGGAGCTGGGGCGTTTCCGTATAAACATTTACAAGCAGCGCGGCTATATCAACCTTGCATTCAGACATGTGCCTACAAGGATCCCGACGATAGAAGAACTTAAATTGCCGCCGGTAATATCGCAGATAGCCGATAACTACCGCGGATTGGTGCTGGTAACCGGCACCACGGGGTCGGGCAAATCCACGACGCTCGCAGCCATGATAAATCATATAAATACCAGCCGCTCGGCGCATATCGTAACTATCGAAGATCCCATAGAGTTCCTTCACGAGGACAATAAATCCATCATAAGCCAGCGTGAGCTTGGATTCGATACTCTTAGTTTTGCGGATGCCCTAAAACATGCCGTGCGCCAGGATCCCAACGTGATACTGCTGGGCGAGATGCGCGATCTTGAGACAATGGCGACGGCCATATCCGCGGCTCAGACGGGACATCTTGTGCTTTCCACGATTCACACGGTTGATGCTTCTCAAACGATAAACCGTATCATAGATTTGTTTCCTCCGCACCAGCAGAGCCAGATTCGTTTCATGCTCGCCGATACTCTAAAGGCAATCATTTCCCAGCGCCTTCTTATAGCGGCATCGGGCAAGGGGAGGGTGCCGGCTGTCGAGGTGCTTATAGCTACGCCGCTCATAAAAAAGATGATCGAGGAAAAAAGCATGGGCGAGGTAATAAACCTGATGAAACAGGGACAGTTTTACGGTATGCAGACTTTTAACCAGGCATTGATTAAACTTTACCAGGCCGGCGAGGTAACACTTGAGGATGCCCTTCATGCCGCATCCAATCCCGAGGAATTGATGTTACAGGTGCGCGGAATTCAATCCGGCGTCGAAGACTCATCCCATTTTTTTGAAAAGTAATAATGTGGTTACAACATAGAAGTTTCTGGTATGATGACGAATTTCCCACTGTTCACATGGTGAGCGGTGCTCCCGCGGGAAACATGCGCGACGGGCGCGCTCGCGCGGCTTTCTGTGCCGCGCATGGAATTGATGCCGACAGGCTGGTAACGGCCGAACAGGTGCATGGAACGCTTACTGTGGTGGCAGGTGATTTAAACCGCGGTAGTTGTATAACAGGCGCAGACGGGTTGATTACCACGGAAAATAACCTGCCGCTTGCCATATATACGGCGGATTGCGTGCCTGTTTTTTTTGTCTCCAAAAATCGCGCTGCTTGCGGCGTAGTTCATGCGGGCTGGCGGGGACTGGCTGGCGGAATCATACGCACTGCCGTATTAAAGTTTGAACAGCGGTTCAATATAATGCCCGGTGACCTGATGGCTGCCATCGGGCCTCATATACAGAAATGTTGTTACGAAGTCGGCGCGGAGTTGAGAAACACGTTCTCGATGGCGCCTGCCGAGACGCACCTGGACATGAATGCCGTCGCGGTGCGGCAGTTAAAGGAATGCGGTGTGAACGCAATTTCATCATGCGGCCGGTGCAGCGGGCATGAAACGGATTTGTTCTTTTCTTACCGTCGCCAAAAAACCGCGGAACGAATGATGTCGTTAATTATGTTGTAGATTTAATCACTGATATTAGCAAGGAATGCCAAAGTTACTGTCATTGCGAGCGAAGCGAAGCAATCTCGCTGTTTCGTATCAAAACGACGAGATTGCTTCGTCGCCAAGGCTCCTCGCAATGACATGTTACAACCAATTATGAAAGTAAATGAAATCAGGAAAAAAATTGATCGGGTTGACAGGCGCATCCTCGGTGAGATTAGCGAGCGCGCCAAACTGGTAAAAGCCATCGGTGCGCTGAAAGTAAAAGCGGGCGCCGACGTTTACGTGCCGCATCGTGAGAAAAATATTGTTTCCCGGCTCATTAAAAGAAACAGGGGGCCTCTTGCGCCCCCCGCGGTGGAATCCATTTTCAGGGAGATCGTCAACGCATGCCGGTCGCTGGAAAAGAAGCTTACCGTCGCCTATTTCGGCCCGGAGGCCACTTATACGCACCAGGCGGCCATGAAAAACTTCGGCGCAGGCGCGGCATTCGTGCCGGTTCGCACCATAGCCGACGTATTCACCGAGGTTGAAAAGGGCCGCGCCAATTATGGAGTGGTGCCGATAGAAAATTCCACCGAGGGGATAATAAACCATACGCTCGACATGTTCGTTGATTCGGATCTTGTGATATGCAGCGAGGTCAGTTTGCCGATAGAGCATTGCCTGCTTTCCCTTTCCGGGGACATGTCTAAAATAAAGAAGCTATACTCGCATACGCAGCCGCTTTTGCAGTGCCGCAACTGGATAGAACGCAACCTTCCGTCGGCAGCCGTTGTCGAGGCATCATCCACCGCCGAGGCGGCGCGTTGCGCTTCAAAAGACGCTTCCTCGGCCGCCATTGCTTCAAAGGCGGCGGCGCAAGCTTACGGCCTCGAGATCATAAGCGAAGGGATAGAGGACAGCAAGGAGAATTTCACGCGTTTCCTTGTTATCGGAACCACAACGGCGCAGTACTCCGGGCAGGATAAGACCTCCGTAATGTTCTCGATAAAAGACAAGGTCGGCGCATTGCACGACATGCTTATGCCTTTCAAGAAGAACGGCATAACGCTGACTAAAATCGAATCGCGCCCCACGAGGAAGAAGGCATGGGAGTATATTTTTTTCATAGATTTCCTGGGGCATGTGTCCGAAAAAGGCGTGCAGAAGGCGCTTGCCGAACTCGGCAGGCAGTGTATATTTCTAAAAGTCCTCGGTTCCTACCCGAAAGCGGAATAAAAATGAAAAAACAGTGTTCCATAGAATCAATGGTGCGGCCTTGTTGCAGGGGATTTGAGCCTTACGTGGCCGGCCGTCCGGTTGAAACCATAAGGCGCGAGCTGGGACTTAAGAAAATAGTCAAGCTGGCTTCGAACGAAAATCCTCTCGGCCCTTCGCGCGCCGCTGTTTCGGCTATAAACAAGGCGGCTGCCGGGGCGTATTTTTATCCGGATTCAAATTCATTCCTGTTGCGCTCCGCGTTGGCAAAAAAACATAATGTTACGCCGAAACAAGTGCTGCTCGGCGCGGGTTCCGACGAGCTTATAGAACTGGTTGCCAAAGTATTCTTTAACCCGGGCGATAATATCGTGGTGTCGAAACATGCGTTTATACGTTATGCCATGGCCGGGCGCTTGATGAATGCCCGTGTCATATCGGTGCCGATGAAAGATTATGCGCACGACCTGCCGGCGATGGCGCGGGCGGTAACGCCCAAAACCAAGGCCGTATTCATCGCAAATCCCAATAATCCAACCGGCACATATAACACCAGGCGGGAATTTGAGGCTTTTCTCCGTTTGCTTGCCGCCGGTAAAGGCTGCGCGCCGCTTATTGTCGTTGATGAGGCGTATTACGAATTTGCCCGCGCAAACAGGGATTATCCCGACACGCTTTCGTATTTGAAGCGAAACCCGCGTATTATAATTTTACGCACGTTCTCCAAGGTTTACGGGCTTGCGGGCCTGCGTTGCGGTTATGGTTTCACATCGCCCGAGGTTGCCGATTTCATGGAACGTGTCCGTCCGCCTTTTAACGTAAGTTCCGTCGCACAGGCCGCCTGCACCGCGTCGTTAGAAGACCGGGGCCAGGTGGAGAAGAGCCTCAGGCTTGTCAACGAGCAGAAGGCTTATCTTTACCGCGAGATGGAGCGCATGGGTGTGCGCCACATTCCCACGGCGGCTAATTTCATACTGTTTGACGTTAACCCCATGCGCGGCAAAGATATATTCGATGCGCTTCTGCGCCGTGGCGTTATAGTTCGCGCCATGGATGAATACGAGTTGCCGCATCATGTCAGGGTAAGTATAGGCCTGCCGGAAGAAAACCGGTTTTTTATAAAATGCCTGCAAGAGGTGCTTAAATGATAATAACGCTGCGCAACGGCGCTTCAAAAAAAGAGGTTGATGCGGTAATCGGTAAGATAAGGAAGCTTGGCTACACGCCGCACGTTTCACGCGGCGTTGACCGCACTATCGTCGGGATGATCGGCGAGCGGGCGGAACGCTACCGTGAAATGTTTGAATCCCTGGAGCCTGTTGACCATATAAGCGAGATCGAAAAACCCTACAAGCTTGCAAGCAGGGAATTTAAGAACGAAAACACCGTCATTACCATAGGCGATGTGAAAATAGGCGGCAATGAAATATCGGTAATGGCCGGCCCCTGTGCCATAGAATCCAGGGAGACAGCCATGGAGATCGCCGCGGCCGTAAAGAAAAACGGCGTTCGCATTCTGCGCGGCGGCGCGTTCAAGCCGCGGAGCTCCCCGTATTCGTTCCAGGGGCTTGGCGAAAAGGGATTAAAGTATCTTGCCGAGGTGCGTAAACGCACAGGGCTTTTGACGATTACCGAGGCCATGGCTCCGGACCAGGTGCGGCTTGTGGCAAAGTATGCCGACATAATACAGATTGGCGCGCGTAACGTCCAGAATTACGATTTGCTTAAGGAAGCGGGGAAGAACAGGAAGCCCGTGCTTTTAAAGCGCGGAATGGCAAGCACGATAAAAGAACTCCTGCTTTCCGCCGAATACATAATGGCCCAGGGAAACTA
>MGVF01000112.1 GCA_001800355.1 Elusimicrobia bacterium RIFOXYA2_FULL_50_26 | reverse complement strand
GCGCGAGCCGGGATGTATCATTACAATGGTTGCCCCGGGAGTTATTGTGCGCTGTTTAAAAAATTCTTCCGCGAATTGTTCTCCCTCTTTCGTAACCCGGATTTCAAGCTCTTTTGAAGCCGCGGTGCATCCTGCCGCCGTTACGGCTTCAAGCGTGGATTCAACCTCGTGGCGCATCATAATAAGCCTGTCGTCAGAAAGCGCGCGCGTCAGGAATCCCTCCCCTCCAAGCCCGGAAAATCCTACGCGCACGGGTGCGCCGCTTTTAAAGGTAAGGTAATTGGGGCGTATACCGGGATGGAGCGCTATCGCCATGTCGTAATCCTGTTCTATAATATCGCGCCCGTCAACAAGGCAACGGTTTACGTCAGGGTTCAATGCCGCAAGCTCTGAGGTATAGGCTGCCGTTATAATATGAATTTCGCCGGCCGGGAAACTTGTGCGCACGGCGCGTATCGCCGGAGCGGACAACACCATGTCTCCCAGGCGGTCTATGCGGATGAGCAGTATTTTTCGCGGCGGAGCTGCCGGGGCGCGCCCCGGCGTTTTGCGATTAAGCAGGCGCATGGCGTACGCGAGCGCGTTGACGGACGGATATAAAAATATTCTCCGCACCGTTTCGGCGCTTTCATGAATGTTTCGCGCTCCGAGAAATTTAAGCAGGTTTTTAAGCGCATTACGCGCAGGTGAAAGTTTATCCATGGTTTATTATATATTTTACTTCTGTCTAACTCCCCCTCACCTTAATCCTCTCCCCGACGGGGAGAGGAGATCAAACCGGCAGTCTTTGTATCCTCTACCCTTCGGGGAGAGGGTAGGGTGAGGGGTATCATTATATCAGCGCCTGTAGCTGGGCGCCTATTACCTTCCAGTCGTAGTTGTCGGCGAGGGCGTTCCATTCCTTTTCCCATGCCATGTTTCTTGCTTTAAGCAGGGCATCTGTCCATTGTTCCGCGGTTTCCTCTACGAACAATACGTTTGGAAACCCGAGCCTCATGGATTCTTTCAACGGGCTTGAGACCACGCTTTTTTCCGCGGCCGTATATTCTATAAGCTTAAGGTGAAACGCTCTGTCCTGGAACGGCGAGGCCTTGTGGCAGAGAAGCCCCGTGTCGAGCATTTTGAAATAGGGTTCAATGCTGCCCGTCACCTGTCCTGTAAATATCACAGAGCCGCCTGCATATTTTTTTTGCAGTTCGCCGAGAAATGGGCTTGGGCCTATCCAGATAAGCGCGGAATCCGGAACTTTAAGCTGAAACCTGCGGAACGCCTCGACGGCAAGCTCGAAATTCACCCAATTTCCGATATTGCCGACATAGCCGATTATCCATTTATTTTCAACGTGGTAGCGTTTTTTCAATTCCGTAACTTCATCCGGGCGTACGGAACGCATGGCCGCAATATCCGCGCCGTTTGCAATGACAACGGATTTTCTTCCGTGCTCCAGTTGCAGGTAATCGGCGAGTTCATGCGATATAACAGTGCATACGTCGGCATTTTTCAGCTCGTCGAGTGTCAACGTTGAAAGCCCTGTCGGCGGGTAATCGGCCAGGTCGTAAACGTAGCGGAATCTTCGTTCCCGCGGCATGGTGAACAACTCAAATGAACCGTTTACAACAACATCAATTTTTTCGTCTTCGATGAAGCGCATTACGCGGCGGCGGTTAAAACAGCGCGCAAGCGAAAGCGGGCGGTGAAGCGTGGGTAGTTCCACGATGGTAAGGTTGCCGTCGGCGTACTGGCGCTCGGTTTTCATCAGGTCTTTGAAGCATGACCTTGCCCTGTTTGCGAGCGTATAATCTCCGCTGACGGTTTCCCAGTTTAACAGGAAAACGGTATTGCCGGGAGCAAGCGGCCTGGCAAGTTCGGGTATGCGGATTTTAAGCCCGTTCTTAACTTGCGGGTGATGCGGAATAAAAAGAATTTTTTTCATGGATTTATTCACTCTCCAGCAGGTTCATTATTTCGCCGGCGCGCGCCTGCCATGAATTTTCGGCCGCCATGGCAAGCCGGCTGTTTTTCCGTTCAGCGGTATCGTTCTCCAGAGCCTGTTTTATGCAGCGTATAAACTCCTCATTGGTATCCGCGAATAGTACGAGGCCGTTGAACCTGTCCGCTTCCGGGAACGAAACGGAAACTACCGGCTTACCGGACGCGAGGTAATCGAATAGTTTTGTCGGCGGCGAAGAAAACGATCCCGGCCGGTACGGTAAAATGCAGATGTCGAAACGCGCAAGGTAGCCGGGCAGTTCCGCGTAAGCTTTTTCGCCGGTAAAGTACACGTTTTTAAACTCATGCAACGGGGAAACGTCAACGCGGTTTTTGTGCAACTGGCCTACAAGCACAAGGGAGCCGTGTGCAAATTCGCGGGCTATGGCGCATGCGAGTCCCGTGTCGAAACGATCTGTTATCGTGCCGACGTATCCGATAACGGGGCTTTTTGCCTGCTTCATGTCTCCTGGCGCGGCGGGAATGTTTGTAAATAATTCCGTCGAGACTCCGTCAAGCACCTGGTATGAGCGGCGGTTAAGAAGAAGCGCGCGTTCAAGCAGGGGTTTTGAAACTGTTGTTACGATACTTGCGCTTTTCACCATGTATTCTTCCGCGGCAGTTATCTTCTTGCGTTCAGCCGGCGGATACTCGATGAAATATCGCGCCCAGTCTTCAGCCCAATCGAATACCGTCACCGCCGCGGGTCCGAAAATACGCGTGTAAAGCGAATCGAACGGGTGGTACAACCATACTACCGTTCGCTTGAAAGACAGGCGCTTCATCTGAAGTTTGGCCGTCATTGCCGTAATACGGGTGTTGATGTTATAAATCCATCTCCAGCGGTAACCGAAAGGGATAAGCGTAAGCGGCGTAAATACGCTTAATTTGCCTGACAGATTTTCTCCGCGAAAAGACAGCGCGCGTTTAACGCGCCTGCGCCTGTCGGCGTCGCGCATAAGCGAGGGAAGCTTTAATATTATAAACCATAAATTCAGCGGCGGCTCGACGTAAATGACATTTTGCACGTCCGGGCGAAGAGAGAGGTAGCGCATGAACTGCTGTTTGCGCGCCATGCGTTTCTCCCAGTTGTTCACCGAGAAGCAAATGAAGCTTAACAATCCGCCGCTCATATTTTTTTCCTTACGACCACGCCGTAATCGTTGCGGAAAACCGGCCGCGCGGCCGCTATAAGTTTTGCCGCGGGGTTTAGCAGTTTTCCCCACAGCCTGTGGAACGTAGGCATCGGGAAATCCGAGGTGAGCCATACGAAACTTTCAAGTTGAAGCGATGAGCGGCCCAGCATTTGCAGCATTGTCTGGGGGCAGAGCCAGAAAGTGTGTTCCTTGTTGATGGCAGTCCACCCGTCGGCGAGTATGTTAAAGAACCTGCTTGCCGAAAACGGGTTTGGCGTCGTGATAAGGGCTACGCCGGTGTCATTGAGGTGGACGTTGATTGTATCAAGCAGCGCGCCGGGGTTTGTAACGTGTTCGATAAGGTCGCCGCAGACTACCACGTCGAAGGTGCGCTCAAGGCGCAGGGTAAGCGCATCGGCGCATATCATATTGTAACCCATGGTCGCCAACCCGGATATTTCATTGCTTAGAATATCCACTCCCAGCACGGAACGTGCGGCGGTTTTTATGGTATGGTGAAGCCAACGCTCGCGGTCGCCCGTGCAGCGGGCAAGCGAATGGGCAACGCATCCTATATCCAGCACGTCTTTCCCCTCAACGCGTGCGCGCACAAAATCACGCTTGTGTTCAAGCGGTGCCGTGGACATTGCCGAAAGAAGCTCGTCAAGGGTAGTTATCATTTTGTTTTAAGATAGCTGTTTATTATTATTGCGTGGCTGATAAGATATGGCGCCATAAACAGCCACGCGCTTGCCTTGTAACCGAATTTCGGTACCAGCGCCAGCGATAACAGTATCGTGATTACCACCGAGATCGCGTTTGCCGCGGTAAGAAAACCGGCTTTTCCCATGGCAAGAAGCGCAGGCCGCGTCCAGTAAAAGATAGTCGGTATGGCCATGCCCCAGGCCATTATGCGTATCGCGCTTACGGACGGCATAAAGGCGTCTCCGACGGTAAAATGGATTACGGGCGGTATTAGAATAGTTATTATAATTGCCGCTGCTATTACTGCCGCCGCCACGAGTTTTGTTGATCTCCTGATAACGTTGCGGAACTCAATTTTTGCGCCGGCGTGCCACAGGGATGAAAGCTGGGGGTAGACGGCACGATAAAGCGGCGAACTTATAAGCCCGAAAATGCTCACAAAGCTTTTGGCAAGCCTGTAGTAGCCCACTTCACGCGGCGCGCGGAAGTAACCAAGCACCAGTATGTCGGCGTTGCGTATAATAAGGACGAACAACTCATTTATGTTGGTGCTGACGAGAAACCTGCCCATTTCCGCGGCACGGGGCGCCAGGAGCGACAAGGGAGCGGAACGGTAGGCGGTAAGCCCTGCGCGCGAAAATGCCAGGAGCGCAAACGAAAAAAATGAAATGCTGCTGGCCAGGGATGCCGCCACGTAACCCGCTATAACGCCTTTTATTCCGAAGCCGGCCCATACCAGGAACGAAACCACGGCAAGCTCCAGCATGGTAGTAACGATGTGTACGGCGGAAAACCACGTGAAACGCCCTAAAACTCCCAGCAGCGCGTGGGATGTGTTGTCAGCCGTGGAAAAAAGAAGGCGCACCGCGTACCAAACTATCAATGGCGCCGCTGCCGGCTGGTGCAATATATGTCGCGCCGCAGGCCCCGCCGCCAGAACAATTGTTATGAATGCCAGCACGCCCGTTGCGGCATCTATAATGTAGCATAGCTTGATGGCGGCCACGGCTTTTTCCCGCTCATTGGCGGCAAGGAACTCGGCTGTATAGCGCGTGGCGGTTTCATGAACGCGGAAGTCCAGCACCTGGTTTACTATGGTAACGAAACTGACGATAAGCGCAATTATGCCGTAGTCGGCGGCGCCAAGGAAACGCGCGACTATGAATCCCTCGACAACGTGCGCAGCGAATACCCACGTTTCGGCGGCAAACAGCGGCGTTGAGTTTTTCAAAAGCCGGGATACGCCGTCGTCGCGGCGAAATAGCCTGTCAAGAAATGCGCGAAGCCTGGATTTCATATAGTTTTGGTAACGTCATTACAAGCCCGGCGAGAAACCAGAACGGTTCCATGATACGTACGATAATAAAAGTGTTTGTCGTCAGTGACTGGAACAAAAGCGCGACGCTTGATCCCATAAGGGCAAGTGAAAGGCTTTGCGGTATTGTTTCCACGGATTGCAGGTGTATCCTGTAGCTATGCTTGATGATAAGAAAAAACATCAGGTAGAAGGTTGCCACGCCGGCAATGCCAAGCTCTCCCAGCACCAGAAAAAACTGCCCTTCCACGAATCCGAGTCCCGTTATGCCGGTACCGAACAGAACGGTAAGTGGGTTTTTTAAAATTTTTTCCTGGACCACCTTTTGCCAGCTTATTATGCGTTCCATTGCCGAGGGGTCTGTGATGCGTTTTCCTCCCACGTTATATGTGCCGAGGTAGCCGGAAACCGTGAATGTCTGCATCACGCGCTCCATCATGTTTTGATAAAGGCCGCGAAAGAAAAACGGGAATATAAGCGCGCCTGCCAGAAGCAGCGCCGCGAACGTGTTTCTTCGTTTTTTTGTAAGAATCAGGAGCGAAAGCAGAAGCGGTATGAAAGCAAGGTACGATGCGCGGGAAAGCGTTTTAACGAATGGCGGCAGCATTAACAATGCCGTGGCCAGGCTGCCCATGCGCACCAGTTGCGTTTTCCCGTACATAAAAAATGAAAACAGTACGGCAAAAATTATCAGGTAGTAGCCTCCCAGGGATGCAGGCTCGCCAGCCTTGACCGATGCTATTGCGCGTACGCCGGTAGCCTCGGTGTCGAACGGCGCATAGACGCGGGGCGCGGAGTTGAAAAGCGAGTAGGCGAATATCGTTACCGCGGCAAGCGTAAGAAAGCCCGCGGTAAGGTAGCGCGGTATTTCTTTTTTGTCGGCGACGATATTTGCGGTAAGCCAGTAAAGTATGAAGTATTCGACGTAGCGCAGCAGGTAGAAAAATGAGCGCATGGGGTTGAGTTTGCCTATAACTATGCTCAGGCAGGTGCTTATCAGGTAAACGCTTATAAGAGCAATGAGCGGCACGTCAAGCGGCGTTTTCTCAAAGCCTTTCGTGTCTTTCATGCTCGCGCGCCTTGCCAGCCACGCTAAAAACATTACAACGATAAGTACGTCATCCAGGCGCATTACCACTGGCCGCCCCGGTATATCTGCAATCTTTATTTCCGGAGACAGCAGCATGGAGAACACTATTAGAATCAGGCCGTTGGAAGGATTCTGGAAGGTAAGCAAGGCCACCAGCAGCCCCGCGCCGATTGCGAGCGGTACAAAAGTGGCGTCCGTAATCATCTTGCCTAAAAAGAAGGCAATGGCTATAAGGACCACAAATGTAATAATTTCAGGAAGCTCTCGCGGCATTAGACGTTATTTTTCCTGTTTTCGTAGTATTTGTACGAGTAGTAATAATAGCCGTACTGCGGCTCCATGTCGGATGATGTGATATCGTTTAATATAATGCCGGCTACGTTAACCTTGACGTTGGTCAATTGATCCTTGGCGCGCTTCAGCACCGCGCGCGGGACACGGCCGGCCTTGTATATAAGTATGGACGCATTCGCGTGCGC
>MGVF01000111.1 GCA_001800355.1 Elusimicrobia bacterium RIFOXYA2_FULL_50_26 | reverse complement strand
GGACGGAGCTAAGATAACAAGATAACGCATTGACAGAAATAACAGTTAGTGATATAACATAAATTATGCCAAGAAATAGAAGGCTCGAAATACCAGGCGGCGTCTACCACGTTATTACGCGTGGGATTGAACGCCGCAATATATTTTTAGACGATAAAGATCGCGCCGAGTTTGTTCGCCGACTTAGCGAAGGCATTAAAAACACCGGATGTAAATGCTATGGATGGGTGCTGATGCCAAACCATATCCATTTGATAATACAAACCGGCGTAAAACCTTTAAGCGACTTAATGCGTGCGCTTCTCACAGGATACGCAATACATTTTAATATGCGCCATAAACGAACCGGGTACCTTTATCAGAACAGGTACAAATCAATTCTATGCCAGAAAGACGCCTACCTGTTCGAATTGGTAAGATATGTACATCTAAACCCCTTGCGAGGCGCAATTGTAAAAGATATTCCGGAGTTGGAAAAATACCCCTGGGCAGGGCACGCGGTATTAACAGGGAATTTGAAAAATGATTGGCAGAATGTGGACGAAATATTATCCCATTTTTCGGATGGCAAACAACAGGCAATTTCACTGTATCGTGATTTCATCCAAGATGGCTTATCTATGAATAAACGGGATGACCTTACCGGCGGAGGGCTGAGGCGCAGCGCCGGCGGATGGGGCGGCGTATGGGAATTGAAGCAAAGGAAAGAATACTGGCGGGGAGATGAAAGAGTGCTGGGCGATGGCAATTTCGTCGAAAATGTGTTGAAGGCGGCGGAAAAGGAAATAGAAACCAAATCGCGTCTTAAAATGGATGGATGGAATATTGAGCGCCTCGGCAAAAGAATCAGCGAATTATTCTCAGTTGATATTAAGGATTTGCAAAGAAAAGTGCGTCAAAAAAACAAATCGGATGCGAAAGCGGTATTTGCATTCTGGGCAAGACGGGAACTGGGAATCGCTTCAAGCGAATTGGGGGAATTTCTATCCTGCAGCCGTGCCGGGCTTACTCAACTGATCAATCGCGGTGAAAAATATGTTACTGAAAAAAACGTTAAGTTGTTATCTTAGCTCCGTCCCCTATATCATTGCGTTGTTGATGTTTGGGGGGTATTTGTTTACTATGGTGCCGGGGGTTACGGGGGATGATTCGGGGGAGTTTGCGGCGGTGGGGGCTACGCTGGGGACGGCGCACCCGCCGGGGTACCCGCTCTACTGCCTGGCGGCGAGGGGGGCGGTAACGGTGATTCCATGGGCAAATAGCGCTTACCGGGTGAATCTTGTTTCGGCGTTTTTTATTTCGGCGGCGGCGCTGACTGTTTATTTTGCGGCGTTGGCGCTTGCGGAAGGCAGCATTATCGTTGCGGCGGCAAGCGGGCTTATTTACGGGTTTTCGCCTCTTGTCTGGGGGATGGCAAACGTTACGGAAGTTTACGGGATGGCGGCTTTTCTTATGGCGTTGATGGGGCTTGTCATCGTTCGCGCCGGCGCAAAGCCGCAACTTAATACGCTTTATGTTATTGCTTTCCTTTTCGGGCTTTCGATGGCGGCACATTACACGGCGGGGCTGCTTCTGGCAGGCATAATCTGGTGGGCATATTACCATTATCGCAATCAAAATCAAATTTTTAATTTGCGCACGGCTGTAACCTTGCCGGTGTTCGCCGTTATGGGATTTTCCGTTGTGCTATACATATATATACGCGCAAACGCAAATCCATTATTCGGATGGGAAGATCCCAAAACGGTAGAGCGTTTCTGGCAGGTTATCGCGCGGCTGCGTTACGGCAGTTTTTCGCTTGCGCAGGGCGGCGCGCCACCATTATCGCCGGAGATGATAGCCAAAAAGCTCTACTTTTTCGGTAAAATCGTTGTCAACAATTTTACATGGGCGGGCGCCACGCTATTATTGTTCGGAACGTATCATGCGTTTAAAGATAAAGCCAGGGGCTGGACGCTGCTTGCGTTTGCCATTTTCAGCGGGCCGGGATTCCTGCTGCTGGCCAATGCCGGCGTCGGCGCGGGATCGCTTGCGCTTTTGGAACGTTTCTTTTTCCTGCCGCTGCTGTGGCTTGCGCTGATTATCGCGTTCGGTATGCGCTTTTTACCGCGCTACGCGTCCGGCGCCGCCCTTCTTATCCCGATATTCATGTTTTTGAATAATGCGCCGTCGTTAAACAGGCGCAACGAATTTCTGTTTTACGATTACGCAAAAAATATGCTGCGCACGCTGCCGCCGCGCACGCTGCTGTTTTCCGACCGCGCCGACGAGATGGAGTTCGTGCTTGGCTATCTGCACGTCGCGCAAGGGATGCGGCCTGACGTGGAATTCATTGATTGCAATGCCGGCATAACGCGCAGCATTTACGGCGATAATTATTACCGCATTTGGGGCAAGCCGCGGCTTGCCATACGCGAGGCTACGGAAAAAGCCCTTATCGCTAAAAGCACCCGTCCCGTGTATTATACCTCGTTCGACACAAATTTTGTAAACATCCCGCGCGTTCAGGACGGGCTGTTGTTCCGCGTCAGGGGGAACCCCGTAACGAATTTTCCTTTCCACGAAGTTTACGCGCTTCGCCTGCCGCCCGCAGCGCCGGCGCCCGACGAGCGCCTCAAGGGGCTTTTGCTTACGCATTTCCAGTTAAACGGCAGTTATTGCCTTGGAACAACTAACCTCACGGAAGCCGAACGTAATTTCCGCGGGCTTACCGCATTTGATCCCTTCGGGCTGTGGGACTCAACGTTGGGCTATCTCTACCACAGCAAAGGCCTTTTTGAACAGGCGCAACGCCACTACGAGAGAGCGGTAGCCATGGGAGATGCGCGGCCGGAAACATATGTCAACCTCGGCGCGATTTATGAGCATAACGGCCTGCGCCCGCGCGCAATGGAGTTATATCAACAAGCTCTTTCGATGAATCCCGGCAACGTACAGGCGCATTTTAATCTTGCCGTGATATATTGGCGCGATGAAAACTGGCAAAATGTAATCAGGGAACTTGAGGCGGTGACTAATCTTGATCCCGCAAACGTGGCCGCGAAAGAATACCTGTCGGCCGCAAAAAAACGGTTAATCCGATGATTTCATTTCTATTGACGTTTATCATCTACCTTGCCACCCTGTTCCCCGGCCTCGGCCAATACCGCGACACCGGCGAGATGGTCAGCGTCGCAAAGACGCTTGGAATTGCCCACCCGCCGGGATACCCGTTATACACAATGCTCTCCAAGGTCTCGCTTATTCTAATCCCGTGGGGTAACGCCGCTTACCGGCTTAACATTCTGTCCGCGCTTGCCGGGGCGGCAACGGCAGGCTTGCTGTACCGACTGCTTCGTTTCACGCTTTCGAAACCCGCGGCGCTTGCGCTGTCGCTGTTGTTCGCAACCTCATATTTGCAATGGTATCTTTCGCTTGTCTCGGAGATGTACACGCTAAACACGATGTTCGCCGCGGCTATACTCCTGATATTGTTTTACGCCCGGCAGCCTGACGGGGGATTAGCTCCGGTCAGGCTTTATGCGATGGCGGCATTCCTGTTCGGGGTCGGCCTCGGCAACCGCATGGATCTTTTAATGATCGGTGCAGGCATTCCCCTGTTACTTTTTACGGATACCAAATTTTTTACGATACGGCGCAGCGCGCTTTACGCGGGCATGGCCGTTACCGGCCTTTCGGTATTCGCATACCTTGCGATTCGTTCCGCGCAGTTGCCTGTGCTTGACTGGAACCACCCGGCGGAACTTGCGAGGCTATGGGGAACGCTTACGCGCAAAACGCACGGGGGAACGCTCGACCTTGTGTCCGCCGCATACCGCCCCGGCGAAAATTTTCTGGCGACTATCCTGTTTTATTTCAAACATCTTTTTTACGGCTTCGGCTGGCTGGGATTGCCCGTCGGCATACTGGGCATTCATGCGCTCCACAAACGCAGTAAAACGCTAAACGCGCTGCTTTTGGCCGGCTGGCTTTTCTCGGGGCCTGTGTTTATATATCTTGCCAACATACCGCCCAACCCGCACGCGCTGGTTATACTGGAAGCGCATTTTCTTCTTCCGAATCTTTTGTTCTTCGTCTGGATCGCCTGGGGATTTGCGTTTATCGCTTCGCTTACGTCAAATAATCTGGCCGTTGCCGGCGCGCTGTTGCTTGCCGTGTTGAATTTCGCCCAGCATTATCCTCACCTTGACAAGCGCGCCAATTTTATCGGGTACGATTACAGTAAGAACGTATTGCGTTCGTTGCCGCCGGGCTCGATTGCCGTAATGAAAAAAGACGTGCAACTTTTCTCCCTGTGGAACCGGCAGCTGGTGGAAGAAAGGCGGAAGGACGTTGCAATAGTCAGCCAGGGGCTTGCAGGCGCCGAATGGTATCAAGATTCATGGGGTAAGCAGCACGCTGACGTTGCGCTTGCCGCGCTCAACAATGCCGACGGATGGGAGGCCTTTTTAGCCGCAAATCCTTCCAGGGCGGTTTATTTTACACGCGATGCCGAATACATGCCCGTCGCCGGATACAACGAGTATCCCAGCGGCCTTGCAACCCTGGTAACGGCTCAACCCGTCGGAACAAATAACAGCCAAACGCTACTGGACAGCTTGTATGCATACCGCGGCAATTACCGTTACGACGCGTACCGCGAGTTTTTTACGCCGGATCTGATTGAGGATTACGCCAAGGCGCGGCTGCAACTTGGGCAACATTATTTGAACTCCCGTTTGTTTGATAACGCCCGCCGCGAATTTGAAACCGCTTTGCGATTGCAGCCGCTGATGCCGATCGCGGCTAACCTATCCGCGTTTTCATATTTTTCGCAAGGCGGCTATGAGAATGCAGCGCGCGGATACGAGACGGCCGCGGCGCAGTACAATAACCTGCTTGCCCGCGCCCGCGTTTACAATACGGCTCCCGAAACGATTGATTCGTTGTCGAGGGAACTTTCGGACGTATACATAGCCATAGGAGTTTGCGCCGAAAAAAGCGGCGACGACAACCGCGCGCTATCGTTCTACCGCACGGCCGCCGGCGCGCATCCAGCCAACGCAAAGGCATGGTTTAATACCGCCGTTGTCCACTGGAAAAACGGCGATTGGGCAAACGTGATACAATTCCTTGAAAAGGCCGCGCGGATAGATCCCTCATCGCAGGAAATCGCCC
>MGVF01000110.1 GCA_001800355.1 Elusimicrobia bacterium RIFOXYA2_FULL_50_26 | reverse complement strand
CGAATCGCAGCTATCCATCTCGGGGCGAAAAACAATCGGGGTTGCCTGGAAATCCACCATATTCGATAAACCCGAGAGCCAGAGAAGAGTAAACTCGAGCTCTCTTGATATGACCCAGGAACTCCAGGTGCGCATAAAGGGGCGGGTGGGAAGAAAAATAAACGTCAACGTTGATTTTGACGACACCAGCGCCGACAAGCGCGACATATCCGTCATTTACAAAGGCGACCCGGAAGAAGTCGTGCAGGAAGCGGCTTTTGGCGACATAACGATGTCTCTTCCCTCCACGGAATTCGTGGGCTACTCGCGCCAGCTTTTCGGCGTAAAGCTTGATGCCAAATATAAAAAGATGCGCGGGTGGGGATTTTTCAGCCGCACCAAGGGGCTTTCCGAGGTAAAGCGTTTCTCGGGAAACACAAAGCTTGAGCGAAAAATAATACCGGATACGGCATACATCGCGCAAAAGTATTATCTTATAAAGTTTAACGGCGACAGCATAAAAAGCGGCACGGTAAAAGTATACCGCGACGACCGCAACCAGAGCAACAACAACATAAACACCTCGTCAAATACGGTAACCGAAACACTGGCCGACGGTTTTACGACGACGGCAAACACGTTCACCGGCAATTTCGATACGCTGGCGCCGGGGCAGGACTATACGGTGGACTATGACCGCGGTATAATAGTTTTCCGCAGCCAGGTGCCTGCAAATTACGTCATCGCCGTGGATTACCAGAAAGAGGATGGCAGCTTCCTTCGCGATTCCGGCAACACGCCCGGCGCATGGAAAATACTGAAGGACGAGAGCAACACGGCGGGCATTACGCGGGAATTGAAAACATTTTATTCTCTCGGAAACGTAAAAGTAATACGCGACAACGGACGGGGAAATTTCCTTTTGCGCGTTGAGGATTTAAACGGCGGCGTTCCGTCAATACTTGAACCCGGCGGCAAACCGGCGCCATCGTACCCTTCAAACATTTCGGTTGATTTCGATAACGGCATATTTAATTTCGAGCCGCCGGAGGGCAACCCGCTGCCCGCCGATCTATACACCTATAAGAATCATCGCTACAACATAATGGCGGAATACCGTTACAGGATAAAATTCGTTTCACTTAGGCCCGGCATAGTCCCGCAATCCGAGCGGGTAACGATGGACGGCAAAGTCCTGGCGCGCGACACCGATTATTTTATTGATTACGATGCCGGTATCGTAACATTTTACAATGAAGGCAGGATAGACGAGAACACGGTTATAGAAGTGGCTTACGACTACGCCCCGTTCGGCTCCAGCGGCGGCTCAACGCTGGTAGGGTTGCGCTCGGAATTATCGCTGACCGACAACATATTCGTAGGCTCAAGTTTTATCTACGATTTTGCCGCAAAGCCGTTGACCGTGCCTGACGTGCGCACGACGCCTTCGAGCCTTATGGTTTTTGAAGCCGATTCGCGCGTGCAGAACGTCAAAGTGCCGCACCTGCCGCTTAATTTTTCCGCGGGCGGCGAGATTGCGCTGAGCAACCGCAACCCGAACATCATGGACGGCGGCAAGGCAATCGTCGAGTCCATGGAAGGCATAAAGCAGGAAGACAATGCATCGCTGTATTATGAAAGCTGGCAGCCGGGCGCAACACCGTCGGGCGCGCGTTATTACAAAGACGATATTTCATGGAACAACGAGGATGTCTCCGAAAAAACCATAAATCCCGCCATAACCGATACTGACGACGAAAAGCAGCAGGTGCTAAGTATTGATTACGACCTCACCCGTTCCAACGAGGTTTCCATTGTCCAGCCTTTCTCCGCCACCGGCATAGATTTTTCGCGCAAACTTTACATTGAAACCTGGATTTATGGCGACGGGAAAGGCGAAGACATTACATTCGGTTACGGCTCGTTCAGCGAAGATGTTGACAGTTCGGGCGCTTTAAAAACCGAGGATATAAATAACGACGGCACATTGAACCCGGGCGAGGACACAGGCTGGGAATTTATCAACCCGGACGGCACCGTAACCCGCGTGGGCGCAGGCAACGGAAAGATAGATACGGCAGACCTCGACACAAATGGCAGCCTTAACCGCATAGATTGGGATCGGGGGCCGTTCGGGGCCGGCAGCGGAAAAACAATGACCGACGCCACAGGCGAAGTGCACGCAAGCGTAAACTGGACTGGCTGGCGCCTTTTTAAGATACCGCTTTCTATTTTGCAACCGCTTGACTGGCAGACCATCAAGCAAGTCCGCATTACCGTGGGCGGCTCGGGGCAAAAAGGAACCGTGAAAATAGCCGGCATTTCCGTCGTAGGAAATAAATGGGAACCGGCGGGAACGTTTGTGGAAGGCAGTTCGCTGACCATATCCGGAATAAACAACGAGGATGACAGTTTATACGTTTCACTGCTTTCCAATCCAGACTATGAAAGCCTGTACGACATACAGGATAGCGACACCTCGGAACGAAAAGAACAGGCGCTCGCCTTAAATTACAGCGTCAACACGGCAACCGTAACGGAACTCGCCACAAAATTGACTTACGGCCGGCCTTACGATCTGTCCAACTACAAGATATTCAACCTGTTCGTGTACGGTAACGGGAGGCCCGAGGACACGTTCTTCATTCAAATCGGCAACGATACGAACTATTACGAATATTCAACGCCGATAAACTGGGCGGGCTGGCGGAGAATAGCCATATACCAGCACGATGTCAACCGGGACAACAAACCCGACCAGTGGGCGGTAAATTCCCTGGGCGATGCAACCGATGCGTACGGCGCCGTAACAAAACATACGGGATCTCCGTCATTTCAAAACATAAGCCAGATAAAGCTGGGCGTACGCGCCGCCGGGCCGAAGACGGCCAGCATCTGGGTAAACGACATATACGTTACAGATTCCTGGGTTAAGAACGGACAGGCCTGGCGCGCCAACGTGGACTTCAACGTGCCGGGCTGGGCGAGCTTTGGCGCAAAACGCAAGGACGTAAACCGGAACTTCGAAACGTTTTCAGCGGGCATCTATAACCGCGACTACCTGGAAGATGCGGGCTATTTTAATTTTAACCGCATACAGTTTCTTCCTATCAGCACCAACCTTACGCGCACGCTTACCGTAACCCCGTCCGTGGTGCAAAACCAGAGCGACCTCGTCTCGGTGCTGGAAGAAGGCAGGGTTGTAAACTTTTCGGGATCGGCATCGGCCAATCTTAACCTCGGGCAACTGCCGCGCATCGGTGGCACGTACAACCGTTCTATCACGGACACCCAGCAACTAAAACAACTTGAAGACCGCGAAACGTGGACAGGCTCGCTGAGCTACTCCAACCCGTTGAGGCTTCCTGTCCTGCCCACGGGGTTTTCGGCAAATTATTCAGTTTCAAATTCTTTTTTCCGGCCGTGGGTGCCGGTTGAAAAAAGCACATCAACAAGTTTCCTTGGGTTTGACGCGCTGAACGATTATCTTAAAATCAAAGACTATAATACGCTGGAAATATCGGAGTCCTGGAGCGGGCAGGCCCCGTTCCAATTCTGGAACGGGTTTACGCTTTCGCCAAGCTATTCGCTGCGCAGGGTGAGAGAGAAAAACAAGGCGTTCGATAAGGATCACGAAGAGTACCCTAAATCGGCAGGCCAGGGGGCGGGCGCAAGTTCATCGTTAAGGCTGTTTAACTGGCTGGTTCCCACTTTTACATATAACATAAATACCAATGAAAGCTACAATCTTACCTACAGCTCAGGCCCAGTCGTTACCATGTGGCCCGGCCGCACAACCAAGTATATCGAGCGCGCAAGCAACGGCGAAGTATCGCTCAATTTCCAGGTAAAGGACATCATCAAGTTTCCCTACACTCAATCCCTGGGCTTCTCGTCCTCGTACCGTTTCCAGGATAACGATTCATACGACAACGTTCCGTCGAGCTATACCGCTATCGGGCTTGACCAGCTTTGGGTGCGCGACAGCCGGCTTTCGTTCGGAACTACTGATTACGTGAATAAATCCCTGCGTTCGCTGATAAAAAGGGACGATATACGCTTAAACGGCCGCTACAATCCGTTCGAGGCATTTTTAATGGGCGGCCGGCTGTCCGCCATCAAAACGTTTTCAACCAATTTCACTTACACGCGCAACGAGGAACATACATATAATACCGGCACGCAAAGCGACACATACACGAAAATATGGCCGGACATTATTTTTAGCATCTCCCGGTGGGAACAGTTGGTCTGGCTGGAAAAATGGCTAAGCGACACACAGCTGAACTTCCGCCACCAGAAAAAATTTTCCGAGAAGGATGCCGGCGCAAGCCCGTTGTCAAAAAATGAAAACTATAGTTACGGTTCGGACGCGCGGTTTTACCTATTGAAAAAAATAGACATTAATTTTTCCGTTAACTCATCCGGCAGCACGGATCATGATCTTACAAAAATGCCCGCGCTGCTTACTCAGGAAAGCAGCAACCTCTCATGGTCCGGGCAGGCGGGCGTAAATATCAGGAGGTGGCGTTTTACCGGGCGCTACGACAACGGCCGCTCATCGGCCAAAGATGGCACGGGTAAACTTACGCAACACCTGTTGAATAACACGTATACCCTTCAAGTATACTCCGACATGTCTTTTCCGAACGGGTTACCCATACCTTTTACAAATCGCACCCTGCCGTTGACAAACCGCCTGATCTATAATGCAAATATTAAATACGCCCAGCAGACCTCGCTGCTAAACGTCGGGCGGGACAACACCAACAGCTACGGCCTGAGCATGAATGCGGATTACGAGGTTTCACAAAATTTCAGGGCAGCCCTGGGCATGGCCTGGACGCGCACGGAAAACCGCGACCTGCCGGACGAAAATTTCCAAACCATAGAAGCCTCCGGCCGCCTAACCATACAATTCTAAACAGCTGATATTTCTCAAGCAGTTGTATCGTCATTTATTGATGTTCGAGCTGCTGTTTGCGGGGCGCGGTCCCTGTATCGCGCCGGCCGTTTCAGTTATCCAACGATTTTAGAGGCCGGATCGTTCGGAGAACGATCCCTACAAAAATAGTGTCTCTTTAGCAGTTTGAGGTCATTGCGAGCGAGAGCGAAGCAATCTCGACGTTGCTTCTGATGAAAAGCGAGATTGCCGCGCCCTTTGGGCTCGCAATGACCTCAAACTGCTAAAGAGACACCAAAAATTGAAATTGCGTAACGTCACTAACTTCAATGGCTACGTTTTTTGAGCATTTTTTGCATTTCTTTTTTCCGATAACTTGCGAGGCCTGCGGTTGCGGCCTTCCGGCTGACGACTACTACAGGGTGTGCGCGGCCTGCCGCGAAAAAATTCGTGCCATCTCCGGCCTTTATTGCCGGCGCTGCGGCATACCCCTGCCCGACGGGGGAGAACATTGCTATCACTGCCGCGAAAAAAAATCATTTCATTATGAACGCCTGCGCGCCGCCGCCGTTTACGATGGCATTGTTCCAGGCTTAATCTACCAGTTTAAATACTTGCACAAGGAATACCTTAAACGTTTCCTCGGGAAATTGCTTGTCGAAGCGCTTGGCCAATACCCGGAACTGTTGCACACAGATATAGTTATCCCCGTCCCGCTCCACTGGACAAGAAAATTTCAGAGGGGATACAACCAGTCGGCATTGCTGGCCGCAATCGTAGCCGGCCATATCAATAAACCTTTTAATGATTCTATCCTGTTAAAAAGCAAATTCACCTCGCCGCAAGTAGGGCTAAACCGCGAGAAACGCCTGCAAAACCTTGCAAACGCCTTCGTTGTCCGCAATCCGGCGTACATAAAAGGTAAAACCATACTCTTAATTGACGACGTCTGCACCACAACCTCAACCCTGGAACAATGTGCCGCCACCCTCCGCCGCGCCGGCTCCACCCATGTCTCAGCCCTGGTCCTGGCCCGCGACTAAAACAGACGAATGCCCACAGTTTTGTAGCAATTATGATTAAAACAGCATTGACAAAGTTAATATATATGCTATAATTAGCATTGAAATACATATAAGAATACCATAAAGGATATATTTATGAATTACTGGGACAAAAAAACAGTTCGCAGACAATTGGACAATAAACTGGCGGTTTTAAAGAATTTTGCGTCTTTTGGCACACCGCAAGGGGGATGGATTAAAACTATACGCGAATCGCTGGGATTATCTTCACGTCAATTGGGAAAGAAGGCGGGGATTGATCAATCGCGTATTTCCCGGTTGGAAAACGCGGAAACAAACGGCAATTTGACATTGTCTTCATTACATAAGATAGCCAAAGGCATGGGTATGCGGTTCGTATATGGTTTTGTTCCGGAACGCACATTGGAAGAAATGGTTAATGCCAGGGCGGAAGCAATAGCCCAAAAAAGAATGAAGCGACTTGACACTACGATGCGCCTGGAAAAACAGGGACTCTCTGGCGAAGAACAAAAGAAAGCGCTCAAAGATATGATCGAAAAAATATTGATCGAACAACCAAAGGGCTTCTGGGACGAAAATGATGATTGATTATCCGCAAGACGCCACACCTCTTGATCACGATGAAATAGTCGGCTTAAAAATACTGCATATTACCACTCGCGAAGAACTGAACAGATTCGAGCAGGATAACATTAACGAAGCCATGCAATGGTTGGTAACCCGGCACAAAAGCGATATCCTGACCGAAAAGTTCATAAAAACATTACACAACAAAATGTTTGGTAAAGTTTGGCGATGGGCAGGATCTTTCAGGCGTTCAGGCAAAAACATCGGAGTTGATTGGATGCAGATCCCGGTTCATATACATTCACTTTTAGCTGATGTGCGTTACTGGGTTGACCGACATACCTATCCGCATAATGAGATAGCCGTACGTTTCCATCACAAATTGGTATGGATTCACCCATTTCCCAACGGCAATGGCCGCCATGCACGCTTAATGACAGATATTTTTATGAAAACTGTTTTGAAACAAAAACCTTTTTCTTGGGACAATGAAAATATTGACATTAATACACGGGCAAGAAGCAAATATATTGCCGCATTGAAAAAAGCGGATACAGGTGATTATTCAACACTTATGGATTTTGTCCAAAGCAATTCGAAAACTTTTTAAAGTTTGACTTTATTCGTTTAATTTTATACCATACTTTTAATTCAACATATCCCGCCTGCGGAAAAAAATTACCGCTAAAAAGACTGGGAAGTAGGCTGCACGGTTGGCAGAACAACATATCATATTCAACATGCCCTACTTATATGTATGAAAGGAGCACGCACAATGGCTGTTAAAATTGGAGTAAATGGGTTTGGCAGAATCGGACGCCTGGTTTCAAGAGCGATTCTTGAACGCAAAGACAAGAACATCGAGCTGGTTGCCATCAACGACCTTACCGATGCCAAGATGAACGCGCACCTTTTCAAGTATGATTCCGTTCACGGCCGTTTCCCCGGCGAAGTAAAAGCGACGGGCGAAGACGAGATAACCGTTGACGGCAAAAAAATCAAAGTTTTAAAGAAAAAGGATCCGGCAGAGCTTCCCTGGAAAGACCTCGGCGTTGAAATAGTCGTGGAATCCACCGGCCTTTTCACGGTTAAAAAAGACGGCGTAAATAAAAAAGGCAAGGAAGTGCGCGGCGCCGAAAATCATATTACAAAAGGCGGCGCAAAGAAAGTAATCATTTCCGCACCTGCCGAAGGCGAAGACATCACCATAGTTATGGGCGTCAACGACTCTAAATACGACCCGAAAAATCATCACGTGGTTTCCAACGCATCCTGCACCACCAACTGCCTTGGCCCCGTGGCGAAGGTTATATTCGACAAATGGGGAATCGAAAAAGGCCTCATGACCACGATTCACGCCTATACCAACGACCAGAAAGTGCATGACATGGCGCATTCGGACGCCCGCCGCGCACGCGCCGCAGCTCTTTCAATGATACCGACCTCGACCGGCGCAGCAAGGGCGATCGGCCTGGTAATACCGGAGTTGAAGGGCAAACTTGACGGCTTTGCAATCCGCGTGCCGACACCCAACGTCTCCGTGGTTGACCTTACTGCCCATCTTACAAAAAAAGCAACCGCTGAAGAAATCAACGCGGCGCTCAAAGAAGCTGCCGAAGGCAAAATGAAAGGCATCCTCGGATATACCGACGAGCCTCTCGTTTCCATTGATTTCAACCACGATCCGCTAAGCTCAATAGTGGATTCAAAAAATACTAAAGTCATAGGCGACAACCTTGTTAAAGTGCTTGCATGGTACGACAACGAATGGGGTTATTCCAACCGCGTCGTTGATCTTATTAACTTCATGCTTGCAAAGATGTAAAAGCTGTTTGACACTGCACTGGAACATTATGAAACGGGTAAGCGAGCGGGTACAAAACTCTTTCGCTTACCCGTGCCTTTCTTATCAGTACTAGTGTAGCGTCGCGCTTATACCTTGACATTTGCGGCATGTATTTTGGCCAGTGTCAAGGCGCGAGGAGCGACTAATACCCTCTGGGTATTTGAGCGACGAGCAACGAAGACAATGGCCAAAATACATGCCGCCCTTCGGGAAAGCGCAGTTTGAGCCGATTTCTGCGTCTCTCCTCCTCAACGTATCGCAGAGGATACGCCATCGTCGTCGTTCCTTGAACTCGGCTCAAACTGCGCTTTCAAATGTCAAGGTATAAGCGCGACGCTACACTGGGGGTGAAAATATGAGCCTTAAACGCATACTGGTGGTTATTACAGACGAAGAGACCGGCAAACTTGCGGAAACCACGTTACAGCTTGACGGTTATTCCGTTATTCGTGTTACGGATGCGCTGAACGCGCTTGAATATGCGCGCCTCAATAAGCCGGATCTTGTTATCGTAGACATTGACATGCCCCGCATGGAAGGCCTTACGCTTAACCGCCGTATCCGTCATGACAGGGAAATTCATTTCGTTCCCATAATCATGCTTACCAGCGCAAGAACGCACCCGGAGGACAGGATCGCAGGCCTTAAACTCGGCGCCGACGATTATCTTCTGAAACCCTTCGTTCCACAGGATCTTTCAATTAAAGTCAGCCGGCTGATAATCCGCGGCGAAGAGCACCGCGCGTTCAGCCCGCTTACCAGGCTGCCCGGCAATTACGCGCTTGAAGCGGAAATAACCAAACGGATAGAATCCAGAAAACCGTTTGCGGCATGTTATTTCGACCTTGATGATTTCAGGCAATTCAACGACCATTACGGTTACGAGCAGGGCGACAGGGTATTACGGTTTTTATCCATGATCATATCGGGCGCGCAAAACCAGTGGGGAAATAAAGGGGATTTCCTGGCGCACCTCGGCGGAGACGATTTTGTGCTTGTAACCGCACAGGATAAAGTCAAGGCGATATGCGACCAGGTTATACACGAATTTAATCATATAATACCGGATTATTACGAAGAACACGACCGCAAGAGCGGATTTATAACGGTGCTAAGCCGCAAAGGCGAAAGCCGGAAATTTCCTTTGATGACAATTTCGGTTGCCGTCGCGCCCAACGAAAATTCTTCGATAAAACATTATGCCCAGTTGCTTGACATTCTAAATGAGATGAAACATTACGCAAAAAAACAGCCCGGCAGCGTATGGGTAAAAGACCGGCGGCAGCAGACAATAACTAAAGAGTAAGGAGCAGACAAATGAAAAAGACAATCAAGGACGTACCGCTTAAATCTAAAAAAGTTCTGGTGCGGGTTGACTATAACGTACCGCTTAACGACCAGGGGCAGATAACCAACGATAAGCGCATAGCCGCCACCCTGCCGACGATAAACTACCTTCTTGAACAGGATTGCGCGGTGATACTGATGTCCCATCTCGGCCGCCCCAAGGGCAAGGCCGTGCCGTCAATGAGTTTAAAACCGGCCGCTGCCCGCCTGGGAGAATTATTAAAGAAAGAAGTGTTTATGGCTCCGGACTGTGTCGGCCCTGAAGTTAAAAAAATGGCCGCAAACCTTAAAAACGGCCAGTTGCTTCTTCTTGAAAACCTGCGTTTCCACGCGGAGGAAGAAAAGAACGATGCGGCATTCGCGGCAGAACTTGCATCGCTCGGCGAAGTCTTCGTGCAGGACGCTTTCGGTACCGTGCATCGCGCACATGCCTCAACCGCCGGCATAGTTAATCACATGCCGCTTGCCGCATGCGGATTCCTGGTGGAGAAAGAACTGAAATTTCTGGGTGAAACCCTTAACAATCCGCGCCACCCGTTCCTTGCCATACTCGGCGGAGCCAAGGTTTCGGACAAAATAGCGGTGATAGATAACCTTCTGACAAAGGTGGATTCCCTGATAATCGGCGGAGCCATGGCATATACCTTCCTGAAAGCCGAAGGCATCGAGACGGGCAAATCCCTTGTCGAAGATGATAAACTTTCCGTGGCGCGCGACCTTCTCAAAAAAGCCCAGGATAAAAAAATCAGCCTGTTAATCCCGATTGATCATATTATAGTTGACAAGGTTGACTTCGCGGGCAAAAAGGTTGACAGCGCCGCCAGCATAAAAGAAACCGAAGGCGCTGAAATCCCGGACGGCTTTTACGGCGTTGACATCGGCCCCATGACGATAAAGCGCATAGCCCCGGTCGTTATGGAAGCCCGGACCATAGTATGGAACGGCCCCCTCGGCGTATTCGAGATAGACCAGTTTTCCAAAGGCACCATCGAGATAGCAAACCTCGTTGCCCAGGCCACTGAAAAAGGAGCCGTATCCGTCATAGGCGGCGGCGACTCAATCGCAGCCGCAAAAAAAGCCGGCGTAGACAAAAAGATCTCGCACATCTCCACCGGCGGCGGCGCATCCCTGGAATTCCTGGAAGGCAAACCCCTCCCCGGCATAGCCGCACTGCCGGATAAATAGAATTTAACGTAAAGCGTAATCCCCTGCAAAATCAGGGAACCTTATTCATTAAAAATTCCGGACACGGTGCCAAAATTGCCTTTTAGCCGTCATGCCGGATCACCTTACAGGCTGTGTCATAATTGCACTTTTCGTCATTGCGAAGGAGCGAAGCGACTGCGGCAATCTCGCTATTACGATGGGAGCATCAACGAGATTGCTTCGGCCAAGGCCTCGCAATGACCGTGAAAGGCCGGGTCGGGACATTAAAAGCGGGGCGACTGTACTTTGAGAAGCGATTATTCGGGGCAAGCAACTTTTACTTTTAAACAAACTATCAGGAAACGCAAAAAGCTTCCCTGGCTTTTTTTGTTGTTCCTGATATTCTCACCCATTACTACAACAAACATCTCCGCCGAAGTAACAAACACCCCCGAAACCCTGATAATCCCCGCCGGCGAAACCCTTACCCTGGGCGGCACGCATTATTATTCCAACTCTGTTGAAATCTACGGCACGCTTCTAATCCGGCCATACGATGGTTCCACACACACTGGACATATATCAATAAACACTCCCGCTCTTACCATACATCCTTCCGGTAGGATTTCCGCAAATCTCAAAGGTTATCGCGGCTATGAGGGGCCGGGCAGGGGTGAGCGCGGAAACAATGACGCTGGACGCCCGGGCGCGGGCGCCGGTTATGGCGGCCAGGGCGGCAACAGCCTCGACA
>MGVF01000109.1 GCA_001800355.1 Elusimicrobia bacterium RIFOXYA2_FULL_50_26 | reverse complement strand
GAAGCGGTTGAGATCGCCAAAAAATTTTCCACCGCCGATTCCGGCAAGTTCGTCAACGGTATTCTTGACAAGCTGAAATCCGCCCGTCCCGAGGCCGCAAAGAAGTAGCGTCATTTGTGGGGGGAGAAGCTCTACAGTTCTTTATGTCAAAACATTCGACAAGTGAAATTATCCGCGAAATTGACAGACTCCGGGCAGAGATACGCCACCACGATCACCTGTATTACGTCCTCGACCGTCCTGAAATCACGGATTTCGAATACGATAAGCTGCTCAAACGCCTTGCCGGGCTTGAAAGGGAACATCCCGAACTCGTCACGCCGGATTCGCCCACCCAGCGCGTCGGCGGCGCGCCCTCTCCGACGTTTGCGCAAGTTACCCACCGCGTACCGATGTTGTCCCTCGATAATACATACTCCGAAAACGAAATGAAGGAATGGTTCGTCCGCGTGCAGAAGGCACTGCGCACGGACAGTTTTTCTTTTGTCATGGAATTAAAAATTGACGGCGTAAGCGCAAACCTTACTTATGAAAACGGCATCCTTGTGCGCGGCGCCACGCGCGGCGACGGCGCCACCGGCGAAGACGTAACGCCTAATATCAAGAGCATAAGAGCAATACCCTTGCGGCTTAATTGCAAAGTTCCACCGCAGTTTTTCGAGGTACGCGGCGAGGTTTACATAAATAAGGAAGATTTCGGTTTGCTCAACAGGCGCATGGCGGATTCGGGCGAAGCACAGTTCGCCAACCCGCGTAACGCCGCGGCGGGATCGCTTCGCCAGAAAATGGCTCAGGTTACGGCCGGCCGGCCGCTGAAGTTTTTCGTCCACTCCTACGGCAGCATAGAAGGCGGCGTACCGTTTGAAACGCACCAGGGTTTCCTCCGGTTTTGCGAAAGCTGCGGGCTTCGCCCCACGCAACACGCCGAGGCCGGACAAACGTTCGAAGATCTCGTCGCCTTCCGTCGCCGCTACGAAACGGAACGAGAGGAACTTCCTTATGAGATTGACGGCATAGTCGTAAAAGTTAACTCGCTTTCCGAGCAGCGGCTGCTTGGTTTTACCGCAAGAAGCCCGCGCTGGGCCGTTGCCTGCAAATTCCCAGCGCGCCAGGCAACCACTAAAGTTACCGCCATCCGCGTGCAGGTCGGCCGCACGGGGATACTTACACCCGTTGCGGATCTTGAGCCCGTGGAAGTCGGAGGCGTTACCATAACGCGGGCAACCCTTCACAATTTCGACGAGATAAAACGCCTGGACGTGCGCGTAGGCGACACGGTGCTTGTGGAACGCGCCGGCGACGTCATCCCGAAAGTGGCGCATGTCGTTACCGAAAAACGCACACACCATGAAAAAATATTCCACGTCCCAACGCATTGCCCGGCCTGCGGCGGGCCGGTTACCCGGCAAAAAGAGGAAGAGGTCGCATGGCGCTGCCTTAACCCTTCATGCCCTGCGCAGATCGAACGCGGCCTTGCCCATTTCGCAAGCCGCATGGCCATGGATATTGAAGGCATGGGCAGGTCGGTGATTGAACAACTCGTGGAAAAGAAACTGGTTACGGATTTCGCGGACATATATGATTTAAAAACCGAAGCCCTCCTCGGCCTCGAACTGTTCGGAGAAAAAAAAGCGCAAAATTTGCTTTCCGCCATAACGCTCAGCAAAAAACGGCCGCTCCACAACCTGCTGTTTGCCCTCGGCATACACCACGTCGGCGAAAAAGCCGCCGAGGTGCTGGCGGAACGTTTCGGAAATATTGACAAACTGATGAACGCCACGGTTGAAGACATAATGCGAATCTACGAGATGGGGCAGGTAATAGCCGAGGCCGTCGCCAGCTTCTTTGCGCAAGAGGCGGTGCGCACGCTTATAGCGCGGCTTAAAGCCCACGGCATAAACATGGACGAGCCGCGCAAAGAGGCGCGGGCGGAGGGGAAACTCTCCGGAAAGTTATTCGTTTTTACCGGGGAACTTTCGTCATTTTCGCGGCCCGAAGCTGAAAACAAAGTCAAGGAACGCGGCGGCCACCCCGCATCGTCCGTCAGTAAAAAAACAGATTTTGTAGTTGCAGGCGACAACCCCGGCTCTAAATTGAAAAAAGCAAATAGCCTTGGCGTCGCCGTTATAACCGAAAACGAATTCCTGGAAATGATTAAATGATGTTACGCAACGTGTCATTGCGAGGAGCTTTGGCGACGAAGCAATCTCGTAGTTTTGATACGATACAGCGAGATTGCTTCGCTTCACTCGCAATGACAGCAACTTTGGCGTTTCTTGCGTAACATCGGCGATTAAGCGAGGAAAAAATGAGTGTGCAGGCTACGGTGCATTTTCTGCCTCTAGAAAAGAAAAAACTCTTCGCCCGATGGCTTGACGGCATCGGCGCGGCCGCGCATATTAAGCCGCGCGATTACACGGCGCTGAAAATTCATTTCGGCGAAAAAGGCAACAAGGGATTCATAGAGCCGGCGATGGCGCGTATAGTTGCCGAAAAAGTGAAGGCCGCCGGCGGCTGGCCGTTTTTGACCGACGCAAATACCATATACGTGGGCGAGCGCGCCGACGCGGTACATCACGCGACGGTAGCCGGGGAACACGGTTTCACGCTGGAGAGTTGCGGCTGCCCGGTTATAATTGCCGACGGCCTGCGCGGCAACTCAGGCGTTGACGTCCATGTCGGCCTGAAACATTTTTCACACGTTTCCATAGCAAACGCCATCCATTACTCCGACTCACTGGTATTCATGTCGCACTTTAAAGGCCATGAAATCTCAGGTTTCGGAGGCGCGCTTAAAAACATCGGCATGGGCTGCGGGACGCGCGCCGGAAAATACGCCATGCACGACAAGCTCACACCCCGCGTTGACGTAAAACAGTGTATCGGCTGCGGCCAGTGCGTCAAGTGGTGCGGCGGCCATGCGCTGCGCCTCGAAAACGGAACGATCGTTTTCGATGAAAAAAAATGCACGGGCTGCGGCGAATGTATCCTGAGCTGTCCGTCCAGCGTATTCGAAATACCGTGGGATGAAAACACCTCGGCCGCACAGGAAAAGATAGTCGAATACGCCTTCGGCGTCATAAAAAATAAACCGCACTTCTCGATAAATTTCCTTAACCACATAACCAAATTCTGCGACTGCTACGCGACCAAAGGCTCCCCGCTTATAGGCGACATCGGCATACTTGCAAGCCCGGACCCCGTGGCGCTGGACCAGGCAAGCGCGGACATGGTAAACAAAAAATTCGGCGGCGATTTCTGGCGGCATATATTTCCCTCGATTGACTGGGCCGTTCAACTGGCCTGCGCCGAAGAACTAGGCCTCGGGACACGCAAATACAAGATCGTTGAAATGCAATTATGAAATGTAACGGCGAACAACCACGGTTTATAGCGGATTTCATGCTCGGCCGCCTTGCGCGCTGGCTGCGCATCCTGGGTTATGACGCAAAATACGTTACCGAAAAAAACCGTTTTAATTCCATTCTTGAAAGTTTGCGCGAAAGCAGGATTATACTGACGCGCGACCATCATTTAAACGTTAACGGATTAGAAGTAATTCGTATAAGAAACACTCATTTCGGGCAGCAATTGCTGCAATTGACGCGCGAAACAGGGCTGGTTGTTTCACGCAAACAATTACTGAGCCGCTGCGCCCTGTGCAACACCGCTACAAAAACCATAACGAATAAAGAAGAAATACGTTCCCTGGTGCCGCAATACGTATACGAAACAAAAGATGAGTTCTCCCAATGTCCTTGCTGCCGACGCATCTACTGGCGCGGAAGCCACCTTGCTCTTCTTTTGTCAGACCTTGAAAAATACGGCATAAAAGTAAACCAATGATAATTACCGCGATCAAACAACAGAAACGCAAAAAAAACCGTTACTCGATTTTTATTGACGGTGAGTACTCCTTCCCGGCATCCGATGAGATCGTGGCGCGGTTACGGTTAAAAGAGGGCGCGGACGTTGACGAGGATGAAATACGCCGCGTAATAGGCGAGGAACAGCGCCGGCAGGCGTTGGATGACTCTTTCCGTATGCTTGCCTTGCGCGCTCATAGCCGGAAAGAACTTGGCGAAAAACTTGCCCATAAATCTTTCAGCGCAGAAGTCATAACGGCTACGCTTGAACGTTTACAGGAACTGGGTTACATTAACGACCGCAACTTTGCCGCGCAGCGGCTGAACACCCTTCGCAGCCAGGGCAAAGGGCGCGAATGGATAAAGGCAGACCTTAAAGACAAGGGCATGGATTCCGAAACAGTGGCGGACGTTCTCGCGAAACAGGAATTTTCGCCGCAGGACGAGCTTGCCGCCGCCCGCGCACTGGCAGACAAAAAATGGCCGCAACTTGCGGGCGTGCCCGCGCAGGCCGCCGTCCGCAGGCTGGCGGGCTTTTTGAGCCGCCGCGGTTTCTCCACGGAAGCCATCGCCGGCGCCCTGCGCCACATCCGCCACAAAACCAGCGAAGGGGATGAATAAGGTTTTTTACTTATTGTTGGTATCTCTTTAGCGTTTAGAAGTTGCCGTCGTCATTGCGAGCCCAAAGGGCGCGGCAATCTCGCTTTTCATCAGAAGCAACGTCGAGATTGCTTCGCTCTCGCTCGCAATGACCTCAAACGGCTAAAGCGACACTATTGTTGACATATATGCATAAATAATACATACTTATATAGATAATATATATGCATAAGGAGGAAGAAAAAAATGCGAACGACACTTAATATTGAAGATGGGCTGTTGGCGCGAGCCTCAAAGCTTGTCGGAGTCAGCGAGAAAACGACTATAGTCCGGCTCGGGCTAAAGGCGTTAATCGAGAAAGAAAGCTGCAAACGGTTGGCCGCACTGGGCGGGACTCAAAAAAAGCTCAATAGCATTCCAAGGAGAAGGCCGTGAGCGCCGAAGTTGTACTTGCCGACACGTCCGTATGGGTAGACCATTTTCGCAATGGCAACAGAAAGTTGGCAGGATTGCTTAACAATGATACTATAGCCTGCCATCCGTTTATTATCGGTGAGCTTGCCTGTGGAAACCTGAAAAACAGAAACGAAATACTTACCTTACTGCATTCACTTGAAATGATAAATACCGCCGAAAATGCTGAGGTTCTGCACTTTATCGAAAAACACGGACTGATGGGAAAGGGACTTGGACTGATAGATATG
>MGVF01000108.1 GCA_001800355.1 Elusimicrobia bacterium RIFOXYA2_FULL_50_26 | reverse complement strand
GAACCAGGTTACCGGCCACGGGGCATAATGTGTCTTTACCCGGGGCAAGCGTACAATTCGGGCAGCGGTTAAAATCAAGCCGCGCCCATGAAGGATAGGCATCACAGGCTGGAACGTTAACTAAAGCGAGTGTTTTGGCGTCAAGCTCTACATTTATGGTTATTTCGCGGTTATTGGCAAACTGGTAGCGGTAGGTGTAATCAATTGTTTTAGACGGGCGGTTAATATCCATGCGGTTTTTCCCCTTTTACAACCCGTGTAAAATGCGGGTTTCAATACTGGCCGGTTTTAATTCGCTTGACCATTTTTTGTCCCCAGTTGATTATTTTTCTTGTGCCGGCAATGCCCGGAGATTCGCAATACACCCGTATTATGGGTTCCGTTCCGGACGGCCGCAGTAGAAGCCACGAATCATCTTCAAGGACAAATTCAACGCCGTCGTAATCCTTTATATTTTTAACTTTAAGCCCCGCGATCCTGGATGGAGCATGTTTTTTTATCAGTGCCACGAAATCATCTTTTTCAATTCCGGGATTTACGAAATCCGTGCGCAAAAAGGCGCTTGTTCCGTATTTTTTTTCTATTTCTCCGAGCATTGCCGAAAGAGATGATCCCGTGGATGCAAGAAGTTCCATCAGAAACAGGGAATTAAGAACACCGTCGCGTTCGGGCAGAAAGTTGCCGTATCCGTAACCGCCGCTTTCCTCGCCGCCTATAAGAATCTTCTCGTTAAGTATCCGGCTGGCTATGTATTTGAAACCGATAGGCACTTCTTCGAAGGTGATGCCGAAGTCGCGCGCTATGCGTTCGCTGACGTAACCGAGTGAAATTGTTTGCACTACCTTGCCGCTCATCTTCTTATATTTGCACAGGTAATACAACAATAATGGAAACACCCGGTGCGGCGAAAGATAGCGGCCTTTGTCATCAACAACTCCTATGCGGTCGCCGTCGCCGTCGGTGGCAAGGCCGGCCGATGCGCAGTTTTGTTTTACCGCCGTTATAAGTTCGGGCAGGTTTTCTTCTATGGGTTCGGGGTGCAGGCCGCCGAAGAGCGGGTCGGCCTTGTCATGGATGTTTACAAGTTTGCACTTGCCGTTTTTTAATAATGAATTGATGTATCCCATCGCTGCGCCATAGAGCGGATCTATAACCACGGTAAGCCGGGAGCGTTTAATAAGAGGAATATCTACGGCTTTTTTAAGCCTGTCAAAGTAAAGAGGCGCAATGTCTTTGACTGTAATCATTCCTGCGCGGGTTGCCGGCACAACTCCGGAGGAAATAAGCCGTTCTACTTCCCGTGTAATTTCCTCGGGAGCGGACGCGCCCTGGTGTGTTTTTATTTTAAATCCGTTAAAATGCGGCGGGTTATGGCTTGCGGAGATAACGATACCGGCGTCAGCGCCAAGGGAAACCGTGGCGGCGGAAACAGCCGGCGTTGAAACTACTGTTTTGGAAAGGGTTACGTTGCAGCCCGAGGCTGCGGCTGCCTGGGCCGCGGTGCGCGCAAAAGCTTCGGAATGAAAGCGCGTGTCGTAGCCGATAACAATACGCGGCGCATGGTTTGATTTCTTTGTCAGGAGGGTGGCCAGGGCAACGGCGACTTTTTTGACGTTGTCAAACGTGAAGCCCTCGGCAATAACCGCCCGCCACCCGTCAGTTCCAAAATGTATGCAGTTTTTTTCAGGTTGCATTATCAAGTTTTCCCGGTGGAAATTGGCGTTGCGCGGTTATAATCGTCTTGCAGCCGTATTACATCGTCTAGATGCGGTGTGGAAACTTCTATTATGCGGCAATCTTCCAGCGCTTCGGTGCGATGCACGGTTTTTGGAGGAACGTGAAACGCATAACCGGCTTTGACCACGATTGTGGAGAGTTTGCCGTTTATTTTTCCGCGGTGAATTTTGAGTTTACCCTTATCAAGGTAAAGCGTTTCCTCTTTTTTGCTGTGATACTGCAGGCTGAGGCGGCATCCTTTGCGTATGAAAAGGATTTTGCCGGCATATTTTGCCGTGCAGGCAAACCATTCTTCGTGCCCCCACGGTTTTTTTACGATTTTTATTTTTGGCATAATCAGAGAGTATTATAGAATAATCGGAATGATTTGACAAGAAAATTATTATTTGTTAGAGTCATTTCAATATGAATACCAAAACTGACCGTCCCGGCTGGGATGAATATTTTATGAAACTGGCGCTCCTGACAGCGGAGCGTTCAACCTGTCGCCGCCATCACGTAGGCGCGGTTATAGTGCGTAATAAAAGAATACTCACCACCGGTTACAACGGCGCCGCGGCAGGCACAAAAGACTGTCTTGAGCTTGGCTGCCTGCGCAACGAGCTGAACATACCTTCAGGCCACCGCCACGAGATATGCCGTGCCATCCATGCCGAGCAGAACGCGATAATACAGGCGGGCCTTCATGGTGTCAACATAGAGGGCGCCATGATATATTGCACCCATTCCCCTTGTATTCTATGCGCCAAGATGCTTGTCAATTCAAAGATTACGCGTTTCGTAACCTGCACCGATTATGCCGACCCGTCGTTCCGCGAACTATTCAAGGAAGCGCGAATAGAATTCGCAAAGATCGAACGCCCCCCACTTTCCATTTCCATCCTTGATTAAACCTAAACGTGTCTCTTTAGTGTTTCGAAGTTATCGTCGTCATTGCGAGCCCGAAGGGCGCGGCAATCTCGCTTTTCATCAGAAGCAACGTCGAGATTGCTTCGCTATGCTCGCAATGACCTCAAACTGCTAAACAAAACTACTTAAGCAATTCGGCTTCCAGGCCGTAGGCGTTGATTTTCTTTACTTTGACGCGCGCTGAAGACATTTGTTCAAGCCGCTTTGCTATATCCTGCGAGGTGCCGCGCTTGATGTCCATGTCAAGGAGAGCCGAGCCGTTCGTGTAATTGCGAACCCAGCAGTCGCGCACTTCCACAAGCGCGCGCAATGCCCGCGTGAAATCATTCAAGGCGTTCATGTCGCCGACATTGGATATGGATAGTTGCATCACGGAACGTTCCTTAAGAAATTTCAACACTGTAGCCGGAAGATCCTGCGCTATCTTTTTTGCGCCGTTTAATATGGCCGTTTTTGCCGCGGCGGCCCGGGTAACGTCCACGCCTCCCTGGGTTTGCTCGTCCGTCGTTATCACGTCGCCGGAAGCGGCTTTTGTAACTTTAAGCGCAATGCTTGCCCGGTATGATACAAGCCCTCCCAGCCCCTGGTCCGTGTTAAAGTTGCTCTCGGCATTGCCGGAGACGAGTATATCCGGCTCACTGGCATCCGAAACCACGAATCCGTCGTCAACGAATTTTTTCTTTAGTTCGTTTTCAGCCATGCGGGTGCCTGCGGAATTGCCGTCAATGGTTTCCTCTATCGAAAACTTCACAACGGGGTTGCCCAGTTTTTTCGGCTCAAGATCAAGCAACTTCAGCCTGGCTGAAAGGTCTTCCTTGCGCACCAGCGCCTTGATCCTGGTTTTGTAGAAATCCCCTTCTTTCCATTCCTTGAGCACGTCGTATTTTTCAATGTAGCCCTCGGTCTGGGATGTTATGTTGTCTTCAATAAGCACCGCTTTTGAAACCAGAGCCTCCTGGGAAACATATATGCCGATTACAAGCCCCAGCGCGTTTTTCATGGCCTCGGAGAGCGATGTATTCTTTGCGCCTGTAATGTCGCTATTGACGATGGGCGCCATGCCCTCGGCCTCAACCACTTCGGTGTCCGGCGATATTGCCTTTATGGAGTGGCGGCCGCCCGCGCACCCGGCGGTTAAAGCGATTGCCAGCGCAAACGAACAAGCGATTAAATAAGTTTTTTGCATGGGTTACCTCAAGGGAACGGTTATTTGCTCAACATTTTCAATCCCATGTCTTTAAGCGCTTTCTTGCCGAGCCGCAGGACGATAACACAACCGTCGTCGGCCGTCCATTCCGAGCGCACTATCTGGGCGCCCTTGATGGCCGCGTTGATGTTGGTGGCAAGCAGGGAATCCGTTTCCATCGCTTTTTCAACGGTGATGCCGCCCTCAAGGTTTACGCCTTTTATAAGCGAAAGCATGTTGTACTGGCCGTTGACTATTGCCGAGTTGCGGGATGTGGCCATTTTCTGGGTTTTATTTTCCAGCGCCTGGTCTGCCGCGCCGATGCCCCGGGCAAAAACGAAGTTGTCGGTTATTCCCTCTTCCACCCATTCCCTTTCAATTTCGCCGGCTTTTGACACGGTGCCGCGGTCCGGGCTTGAAGCGCATCCATACATTGCCACTGCCATCAACATGACTGCAACCAGCTTTTTGGAAAACATGGCATCTCCTTTTAGCGGCTACTAACCGCTCTGTATCTACCAATTAACTTGACAGAGTACTACAACTGTATAAACATTGCGAGCGCAAGCGTAATAAAGAAAGCGGCGGTGATTACTTTGCCCGTTACAATGTGATTTTTAAAAAAGCGCTTTAATTGCTCCGTCGTCATGCCGAAATAATATAACGTGAATACGGCTATAAGCGGCACGACAAACAACAGGCAGTACAGCGCAAGGTAGGCCGTTGCGGTTGAGCGGTACTGCCGCAGGGACAACAGATACATTATAGTCGGCAAATACACCTGCCCGGTGCAAAACAGCTCAAGAAGAGTTACGACGGACGCCAGCGCAAAAGCGATTGGAACAAGGTAACGGAACGAAGAAAACTTTTTTATCGTATCGTAAAGGCGTGTGCGGATAACGCCGGGCAGTTTCAGCCGTATGCTGTTTTCGATGTCGCCGGTTTTCTTGATGAGAACAGCCTCATAGCCGTGCCGCAGGCCAAGCGCCAGGGCGAACAGGCCGGTTAGCGCGTATACGATCTTTGATACAAACGTAAACCCGGTTAACGTTCTAAGCGTTCCGAAAATGCCCAGCCCTATTAAAAAATAAGTTGTAAAGACTCCGGATATAAAAACAAAGCCGGCAGCGGCGATTTCAAACCGGTTTTTTTTCAGCACAAGGCCGAGATATGAAATAAAGAATATAAGCGTTGCAAAGGCGCACGGATTTATGCTGTCAATGAGTCCCGCGGCTATGACCGGCATTATTGTCAGTTTTTCAACTGCCGTTTCGCCTGTTCCCCTGTTTTCGATGGCCGGTAGTTCAATTTTTTTTGCGCCGCCGCGTTGCCCGTATTTTTCCACAAGCGCGCCGATACTTGCGTTGATCTCATTTTTCCCGGCCAGTATGTCGCTGCCCACAAAGACGACGGGCACCTTGTTGAATGGCATGTTGCGCGATTTTTCAATGGCCGAGAGTATCTCAAAGTTGCGCGGCAGGTCGAGGTCGAAAGAATCAATCGCTATTTGCACCCCGTATTTTTTTTCAAGCGCGGGTATAATGGATTGCTTTAAAGTAATGCAATAGCTGCATGAGGCGGATGCAAATATCGCCACATTTATCAGGGCGGCCTGCCGTTCAAGCTGTGGCAACGGGATTTGCGGTTTTTTTTCAGGTTCAGATTTCTCCCGCGGAACTTCCGGCGCCGTGATGGCGCCTTTTACGGTTACCGTGAAATACGGGTTATCGGCATCGTTGGATTGCACGTATATCGTGCCTGAGAACGCATCCATGTAGCCTTTTGTGTCTACCGTAACATTGACTATCGTATGCTGCCGCGGTTCAATGCTTACGCGCTCCGGTTTTAC
>MGVF01000107.1 GCA_001800355.1 Elusimicrobia bacterium RIFOXYA2_FULL_50_26 | reverse complement strand
AACACCGAAAGGTCCCGCCACAGGAACGTGGGATCATGATTCACAAGCATCACGATACCCATGGCATTAACCGCGACGATCATGGTCAGAAAAAAGCCATAAAACAGGAGCTGTACCGCGTAGGCTGATTCCGGCCTCGTCCAAAGCAGGTAGACGCTGATCATCCCCAGCGGTATTGAGAACCCGAGGTCGAAAATACGTATCATCCAGAAAGCCGTAGGCGCAATATCGTATGCGCGGGTTGTGCCGGTCCTCATGACATCCACCACTTCTTTTATCCACATGGAAGCGAATACCAGCAGAAACAGCACGAACAGAACGGAGTAGACAATAAGTCCGGCCCGTTTAAAGCTGCTCTTTCCCTGCTTCGGAAAAACGGAGAGCGTGTACATAAGGGTTATAAGCGACGCGATGAGGATGTAGAGGAAATAGAAGGTATACAGATGACTGTTGCCCGTGTATACGGGCGAGCTCCATTCCCAGCCGATTGTGTAGCTGAGAGCGTAGTAGATGAGATACAGAGGCGTGGCTATAAGCAGGTATTTCGCGATATTCCTGCGCAGGAGCAGCGTTATCCCGCCGGCAATGGATATAATGCTCAACAGGAACATATTGACCATGTCCTGGCCGGCCAACTGGTTGTTGATGACGGCGGCAGTCTTGTACTTGATGTTATTGAGAAACAGCGGCCCCTCACTGGCAAGATATATTAGAACTAACCCCGTTACAATGGACAGGATGCCCACCAGTATCCGTTCGAACGTGCTGCTACGCATGCTCTCTCGCATGTTCTGCATGGTTCATCCTCGCTTTGTTTCTGAAACTCATCCAGTAATATGCAATACCCATCCACAACCAGAAAAACGCGAGCACGTCATGTCTTCTCAATTTCACCCCTCCAGCGGTGCCGGCAGACAAATGGCAAGATTTTGACACAACCGTCAAAAAAGGAACATGAACCATCGTCCTGTGCAAAATAAAAGACCTCATTGAAAAATGAGGTCTTTTAAATTGGTTGCGGGGGCAGGATTTGAACCTGCGGCCTTCAGGTTATGAGCCTGACGAGCTACCGGGCTGCTCCACCCCGCGATTAAATATGTATTTCAAAGCTAACTTACATTCTTATCCTATCTTATAATTAACGGTTTGTCAAGAAACGTTGGCCTGGGCGTGCATAAATGAAACCTCGATTTTGTCTTTGTCTATGGCCACGAATTTGTGTCCGAACGCATTTACTACTGTTGTTTTGCCGACCACGGTGATCTGGTGTTTTTTTACGTCGCCAAGATGAATATGGCCATGCAACCATAGCAGCGGAGACATATGTTCCACGAAATCACGAAAACACTTGAACCCCTTGTGGCACTGATCAGGCTCGTCATGCACACGGAATAGCGGGGCGTGCGATATTATTATAAGGTCGTACGGCGGGCGGTTAAGAATTTTCTGACGCAGCCGGAATAACTGGATCTTGCGCTCTACCTGGCGGACGGTTTTGGCCATCTCCCTCTCCGAATATTCGTTACCGCGCCCGCTATACCACATTGAGCCGCCAAACCCTGCGATAATGTAATTTTTATAGGTTACCACCCGGCCGTGCAGGTCGCTCTGGCCGGCAATGCACCTGGCAAGTTTTTCAGGGAAGGCGCGAAGCGATTGAAGCAGCCGCTCAACAGGATTGTCGCCCGCAACGTCATCGTCACATTCCTGCTGGTGGTTGCCAGACACAAAAAACAAGTCGCGGTTTATGCCATCTACCAGAAATTCCAGGTACTCGCGTTCAAGATCGCCACAGGAGATAATCAAATCTATATCCCTGAGTTTTTCCGGAAAACGTGAAACCATCGTTTCAAGCCCCGGGCTTTCGCTGTCAGAAACCGCGAGTATTTTTAACATAAGCACATGTTACTTTTTTATGCGCTGGATGATGTCCTGCACAACGGGCGGCAGCAGGTCCAGGAATTTTGCCTTCCTGAATTTCTGGACGAAATCGTCCTTTGTAAAATCGAAGCCTACGTCATAGCCGGCATCCTGGCTTAGATAATACTTATGCTGTTGCAGCCATATATAAAGATCGGTGTAGGTGCGCTGCCTGAAATTGCCCAGGATGTCCTCATTTATTATGATTTTTACCGCGGGCAGAAAACGGGTTTCGTACCATAGATAGCTGGAATAAATAATGCCGCGCTTGGACAGCTCCCCCCCGTTGTAATTACGACGGAAATCCTGTATTTCTTCGAACAGCTTGGCAAACGAGGTGAGATCCGTAACTTTTAGAGGGTTGATGAGTATTGCATTGCGCAGGAATGTCTTTTTTTCGAATACAGCTTCTTCCAGCCGGATAAGAAACTCTCTTGCCTGCCCGGTATTATAGGTGTATTTTTTATCATGGGACAGGTCAAGATCGAACGTGATCTCGACAACCTCGGCATCTATGGCCTCGGCCTGCGCATCGTTTTTTGCGACGGTTATCCGGTGGTGGCCGTCAATCACAAAATAGTTGTCAAGAATGAGGTATACCTTGATAGGCGGAAGGTTTTTACCGGAAAGCACCGCCTGGCGCACGCTTTCGTACTTGGCGCTTATGCGCTCCCTGTGCGGCAGGAAATTTTCGGTGAAATCGTTGTAACGCCCCAAACTGCCGACGATTTTATCCAGCGGTATGGCCTGGACACCGCGGTTATACTGGTGAACGTGTTCAAGATTTTTTTCTATGGTTGCGAAATCAATTAAATTATCTTTTTGTTCTGTCATAATATGGCACCAACCGAAGGGGAAACCCTTACTTTAGCATAACGAAATTAGTGTCTCTTTAGCGTTTTGAAGTTATCGTCGTCATTGCGAGCCCAAAGGGCGCGGCAATCTATCTTTTCATCAGAAGCAACGTCGAGATTGCTTCGCTCTCGCTCGCAATGACCTCAAACTGCTAAAGAGACACAACAAAGTTTACGGTGCAGAGAGTCTGAAACATATGTATTATCTGCCGAGGGAGGGAATTGTTGAGCCATCAGGCGAAATCCCCGAAGGGGAAACCCTTCCTGCAGCATAACGTTGCAAATACTGCGTGTCCGTAATAGAAAGTCTGAAACGCAACGATTATCTGCCGAGGGAGGGAATTGAACCCTCACGCCCCTTGCGGAGCCCGGGATTTTAAGTCCCGTGCGTCTGCCAGTTCCGCCACCTCGGCATTCATCTAAATATGATTTATTATACAATAAGTTTTCAACCGGAGTCAATTTGCACAGAATTATGTTGACAAGAAGGCAGGCGAAAGCGCGGAAGGTATTACAATGTGCTGTCCCCTTTGTGTCCCCATTATAATCTTACGTGCGGCTTATGCGCCTTTAATGCCACATTAATGCCCATTGTGCCCCATTATTATCGTGCAAATCGTGCAATGTTTAGCATTTCTTAATAACTTTTGGAACCTTCAGCACCCTTTGTCGCTTCTATGCCGGGTTTTATTTCTCAGCATCTCAAGCATCAGCTTGCGCCGCTCTCGTATCGGATAATTCCTATCGGCTATTGTCTTTGCTGCGGAATATATTTTTACTTCCACGTTATCTATCATGTGAGTCTCTATTCCGGCACTGGAAGCTTGTCCTTAAAGGCGTCAAAGAAAAAGGCCTGCTCAGTCATGAGTGCCGCGACTATATCATGCATGAAGGCGATATAGTCGAATTCCTATTCAATGTCTAATTTCACAATAAATTCACAAATTATTTAATAAATATTCAAAATTATGAGGTATTAATTCAATAGGTGTGTGTATCCGTCGGCAAGTTACAATCTTAACTCCGTTGTCCCCTAAATCTACGAATGAAAATTACGGTACTTTTATTAATTATTGCCCAGTTGTCCGGAAGCCTGGTTTCCGCGGCCGCGCATATTGACTGGGATGCGGATTGCCCCTGCGTGGCCATGTCGGGGCCGGTATCCGTTTCGGGCGGCGCGGCCGATGTTATAACCGTTGTAAACACCAATATTGATCGGCAGTTGAAAATTTTAAACAGTCTCATAGGTTTTTCTGCCGCGCTTGCGGGCAAGGCATTGCCCGGCCGTCATAAAAACAAAAGCGCAAAAAATGCGCCCGCTGCCTGCATAATTCCCGCTAACACCTTCAACCATGACACCCAGCATGAGAATAGCGCGCCGGCAGGCGCGTGGCTTGCGACGGCGCTTTTGCGCGCGCCGGTTGTGATTGCGGCCATCCTCATGCTGTTTCTATCGGTGAGGCGAACAAAGTTAAGGAAGTGCTTTTATCTTCTGCCGCGCGGCTCCATTGACGATATTATCATGTCTTACCATATTTATTTAAACCCTCACAGGCGAAATGCCTCTGGGGGTTTTTTATTGGAGAAACGTTATGTTTAACAACAGATTATTTAAAATTTCAGCCTGGATCGCCTTGTGCGCATTTACGTACTCATCGGTACTGCACCAGCCGCTTCTTGCCGCCGTTACAATGGCGGACGATCATAAGCGGGCCGAAAAACTGGAAGAACAGCTTCAAAGCTTCGCGCTACCGTACAAGTATGGCCGGTTCATGGACGGCGCGTATTTTAACGACGACAAGCTTGTGATATTCGTTCAGGACCTGCACTGCCATGCGGAAGTCCAGAAAAACATATACGAGATAATAAAACTTTTCGACACGCGCTGCGGGATTGACAAAATACTCGTCGAAGGCGCGCCCGCCGGCAAGGTGGATATATCCCCGCTCGGTTCGATTCCCGACGAAAAAATGAAGAAAAACGCGCTCAACCGGCTGCTTAACAGCGGCCTCATCGGCGGAGCGGAGTACTATTCCGTCGTGGAAAACCGCGATAAGCTCTACGGCCTGGAGCAGTGGGACGTCTATAAAAAGAACCTTGCGCGCGTGCGCAGCCTTATCGAAGAAAAAGGCCGCAACGCGATACTTGCGCAAAGGCTCGAGCAGAGGACAAAGCGGCTTAAAGCCGCATATCTTTCGCCCTCGCTCCGGGGGTTTGAGCGCGCGTTAAAATCTTCCGGCGGCAACGGAAAATTGGAAAACAGGCGCTATCTTGCCCTTGAGCGTCTCGGTAAAAAGGCCGGCGAGGACATCGCCGATTATCCCAACCTTTCCGCGTATGTCCGCCTGCTTAAGCTTAACGGGGAAATAAATTACAGGCGCCTGCCCGGCGAGTTGTCCGAGTACATGGCCGGCCTCAAGAAAGTGCTTCCTTACTCGGTTTACAAAACCCTTCTCGACAAATTCGAGCGCAGCGGGGCCGACGAGGATTACTACCTTGCGCTTTCCCGCATCGCGGACGAGTATACCCCCCAGTTCGCCGGACGCTACCGCAACGCCGCCAGATTCTTAAAATACATCCGTCTTAATTACGCGATAAACCCCGTCTGCCTTGTGTCGGAGGAAAGCGCGTTTTGCGAGCGCGCGCTCTCACGAAAGGCCGCAAAGCCGGCAGACGAGGAAATATTGTTTTTATCGCGCATGAGCGAAATATTTTCGGCCATCGCGGATTTGAAAGTTACAACCGCGGATTTCGATTACTTCCGGGACAACGCCGGCAGGTTCCGCGCGCTGGTTCAGAAATATATCCCGTATGCCGAGGTTAAAGGCGCGCTCTCGCTTCTTAACGACGAGGAACTGTTCGCCTTCTACGAAACTAATTTAAGGCGCAACGATATATTCGTCGAAAACATAGTCGCAGCCGTAGGGGGGCCTGCGCCCCGCACCACGGCGCGCGAGGGTTACGGGGCGACGCTTGAGCGCATGGATAGTTTCAAACGGGTAAACATAGTCATAAGCGGCGGCTTCCACAGCGAAATAGTAAAGGCGCTTAAAAACAACAACATATCCTGCCTTGCCATCACCCCGAACGTTACCCGAAATTTTGACGACAAGGTTTACGAAAAGGCCATTACGCAGAGAATAACCCCGCAAGACGTTGCTTCTTCCGCCTTCGGTGTCGCGCTTATTAACGTGCTTGTCAACGGCGGCCTGGACAATAACGAAGCCGCGGAGCTTGTAAATGAGGAGCTTATCCCGGCGCTTATTGCCGACGCCGGCTCGATAGAAAACGGGGTTAATGCCGCCGGCAGGTGGATAGAGCAACTGGGGCAAAATAACGCCGGGATTGCCGGCTTGATAACGATTGATAAAACGAGGCGCACAATCTCCTTCGGCGGTGAAGCCTGGAAGTTCGTTGAACAAAACGGGCTGATAACGCTGGAAAAACAAAAAGGTAAAAACACCCCCCTGCCCGCGACCACCGAGGGCGTTTTCTCCCGGGTCGGAGCAAAGTTCAACCTGCCGAAAGGCTGGCAGAATACGGAGAACAAATATCGCTGGCACAAGCTTCTTGCCATAACCATAGCCCCGTTCTTTTTCAGGCAGGAGATACTGCCGTTATTTAAAATTATCTGGCAGGCGCTGCGCACGCGCAAAAATCCCGTCGAAACCGAAGCCTACGAGAAGTACCTGCTCAGCCACGGCGAAACCGTTGACGCCGGTAAAATATCGCCCCGGCTGTTAGGAATATTTTTCATTGAATTCATTGCCGCACTGGGATTTGCATACGGCGCAATATTCACCCCCGAACAGTTTTTTCTATTTCCAACCAGCCCGTCTTTTGCATTGGCCGCAACATTTGCAACCGCATCCGCCGCAAGCCTCTGCGCAAACATCGCCTCGCACCTCGCCTACAACCTCGCCGCAGGCATCCCCTGGATACTGGACCGCACAGACAACATTACCCTGACCACCGGCGCCGCACCGCATTATGGCAGCGGCAAAAGCGACAGAGTGATTGATGAATTTTTAAAATACATTGACTCAGTAATAAATTCTGGTGAGGGATTTAGTTTTAGTGAATATAGCTACCGGGAAAAAGATTCCGATATGTTTGAGCAGCTATATCGCGAACTGCGGGACGAACTTTATATATTACCGGAACCGGGAAACGACGATATCTTAAGAATAGCTTATAAGATTGTGGCCAGAAGGACTGCGGCACGTTATTTAAAAATGATAATTGATGACAGTAATAAGAGATTTATTATTGATGACACGGATGGGACGTATTGGGATGCTGTATTAAATTATTTTGGGCTTTACGGCGAAGAGCCGCGGCGGGCATTCAAAAGTTACATGGATGACCTGCTTCGTCGGGCATTTTCGAAAGTAGGGGGAGGAAAGTTTTATAGTGTGGATGCATATAATGCGCGTATCCACAGAATTGGCGTTCAGATGCTTGCTTTTGCGGAATTATCTTCTTCTGAGGCGGATGTGGGCGAAGACGAAATTAGAAATATTTTATCAGAATTAATACGATCGTTCGGGAAAGATAATACAATTAAATATTTAGCCGGGCGAATGAACTGGAATTATGACATCCCTTCTGAATTCAGAAATCTACCCAAAAATGTAGCCAGAAAAGCAATGGGCATGGCTTATGATGAGAATTACGATGCCGGGACTGGTGGTATTAATGAATTGTGCAGAAAACTCGCCATAAGTTACCTGGAGGATGCTCTTAATCCGGCTTCAGATATTAGGTTATGTGTATTTGATGATACAAAAATGTTTTGGAATAGTGTGTTAGAAAACTATAACAGCAAAATTGGATTGGCATCCTTCGCACGATACATGCGTTCGTTATTTGAAGAGGCCACGAAAGACACATCTTACCTCAACGGTTTATATGATAATAATTCTCGCATCAGGGCAGTAGGCGCTAAAATGTTACGCATAGCTAAAGGTGAAGGAAAACCAGTCAAAAAGCCGCAGATGTCTGACGGCGAAAAAAATGCCCGGCGTATTTTGGGTTTACCGGAAGACAACGAGTTGGATTCGACAGCTTTGAAAAAAGCTCTGGTTAACAATAGAAATCCTCTGGAGACATATCAATCCGGGTTAAATAGTGATAATCCCGAATATGGAATAATTAATGATAAAATCCGGCAATTGCAGGCCGCGTATGATTTATTGAAGCAAAAAATAGCTGCAAGCAACGGAAAAAGATCAGCCGGCGCCATATTTTCCTTTGCCTTCCTGTTCGTCCTCGCAAGCGCGCTTTACGCAAACGCGGCCACGCCGGATATGCTTGTCGCAGGCCAGCAGGGCGGCGGGGTTTTGGCGCAGGTGTCTCAAATGGCGGGCGGCTTGATTTCCGCTGTGGCTGGCACGGGGCTTCTGGTTGCCGCTTGCAGCATGGTCAATGGAAAAATATTGAATATTAAGCGTAACCTGTCCAAAAATCTTACGCCGGAAGAGAAATTGAAGGAAGGCCTCGAGAAGTTTAAATCAGCGGTTAGAGCCGGCGCGGACTCCTACGAGCTTGACCGCGCCCTTGCGGAGTTCGAAGGGGTGATTCGTTCTCTGTTGCCGGAAAAGAATGATAGTATAGAAAAGACGATACCGAATCTGAGTTTAAAGTTTGACAGATTGGTTGCAATACGCAATGCCGTTCGCGACGCTAACAGGCACCTTCGCCGCGGGGCCGGTTATGTATTCGAACTCAGCCCGAAAGGCACAAATGACGAACGCTGGTTCATTCTTTATAAAATCCTGCGCACACGGGTTGTTGATTCCGGGCGGGTACCCGTGAAAGTCTATGATGTCGAAGAGGTAACGAAATTTAGCGACGGCAAAAAAAGAGGCGCCGCCGGCTGGACATCGGTTATAGATTACTATGGCAACATATCGGCGGGTTATTTTCATGACAATGCCGTTGATGTATATAACAATATGGATTTAATAAACAGCCTTCCCGAATCCGGTGCGCAACAACTCGCGCTTAGAAAAGAATTAACATACATGCTTGATCTGAGCAAGGAATTTGCCGCCCGGAGCCTTAAAGGCAGGAACATTGCGGAAATAGAAAAAATATATGAACAGGTTGCATTCGATGAGGTTAACGAATATCTTCGCGAGTCGGGGCCGGACAACGCCAAAAACACAAAAGAAATATTTTATATGCAGTTGGCCAGGCTCCAATCAATAATTAACGGAGATCCGTATAATGTAATCTCAAACTTGATTAGCCTGGCAATAGAAATGTCAGACAATTCCGTGTATGCATGGAATCTGCTGGCGCGCTTATCCGGTTTCGAGTTGCCGCAAAGGTCGCCGGGTGTGACCGGCTTGCGATACGAAAATGATTTGTGGCGAAAACTTAAAAATGATTTTTATGACAGATATGAAATTCTGCGGGGGTTGCAGTATATTCTAAAAAAATCCAACCCTGCCGAACTGCGCATCCGCGCGCACAAGATTTATGTCGAACTTGATGCTTTGCGGGAGGAATTGAAAGAGAAAGATTCGGACAGGACTGACGCACTGAAAAAAAACCTGCAGGCCCATTTGAAACTGAATGCCGGAACTTATTTCCGCGGGTTGGCTGGCGCAATAGAGGCGCGTAATGCCGATGGCCCCACAGGCTCGCACGAATTAAAACGCCTCGTGGAAATGCTGGATTTGTACCGCCGGAAATTATGGCTGGCAGAGCAAACCGCAGGCAAGGCGGGTTTCGAAAAGAATGTTGCTGATATGGAATTTTATGCGCACGAAACAGCGATCGAATGCGATAATATAATTGCGCGGCTTTCGGATGACGATGGCCTGCTCAAAATTTTAAGAAAAATGCGCGCCACGCTGGCCGTCAGCCGGGAACTTTCCGCCAGCGATTCAACAGCAGTCGAGCCGTTATTAAAGGAATATGAAAGCGGGCAAATAAGCGTAACATCCGGCCTGAACGCCGGCGATTTCTCAGTAATAGCAAACGAGGAGCTGTTACGGCGAGCATTGAGGCACTTAAACCTTGAGAAATGGAACGGCCGGGTAGAAATACATGCCTTTGCCGACGATGAGGGCTTAAATATTGAGATTTCCGGAAGCTATCCGGTGAGCATGCATAGTATTTTCAAGACTCCAGCCTTATCCGCCTTCGACTTGCAGATATTAAAAGATACCATCAAAAGTATGGACGGCGAAGTCATTGTCGAAGAGTGGCTTGGAAAAATAACAAAAATAACCATTCGCCTGCCTAAGCTGGCAGCGCCTCCCTCAAACCCGCGCAGCGGAACCGGAATCAACGCAGGCAAAACTCTTTCCGTGGCGCCTGTATTAAAGGAGCTGGTGAAAACAGTAAGTGATCCTTTTAGCGGCCGCGCTGCGGCTTCCGAAGTGGTGGAGACGATTGGCAGTAATATGGATGATGATTTAACGCAAGGGATGGTAAGCTTGTTCGTTTCGGAAGATGGAGGGCTGGTTGAAAATAGCGTCAGCAACGTGGCGCGGGACGGCGAAAGGGCTGTCGGTGTTGCGATGCTTAACGGGTGGGCGAATGATGTGGCGGAGTTTAAAAACAGGGAAGAATCAAGTTCGCTTACACTGGCGCTTGAGGGCGGTATTAATGCCGTGGTAAAACTGCATTTCAAGCCGGTGGCCGCCGGGGATAATCGCGGGCTTGTTCTCTATGTTTCAAGGCCGGAAGCCGGCTCCGGTGAAAACAGCGCCGAAGCGGAGGAGCGCTTAAACAGCATGGGCGAGCGTGCGCTTCTTGCCGCGGTTGCTGAGGCACTGATCGCTGAGAAGAGAGGCGGCGCGTATGAGGATGCCTTCAGCCGCTACGGGCTGGGCGGCAGGGTGTGGAGCGTTTTCTCAGGCGACGACGGGTTGAACGCAAGACTCGGCGCGATAGTGGCGGACATCGAAAACCCGGCTGACAGGCAGATTGTTTATCGTACTGTAAAATCCGAATTTGAAAGACAGTATATTGTCGAGGCCGCGAAGCAGGCGTTTAATGAAAACATGCGTGCTTTTAAAGACTGGGAAAAACAGAAGGCCGAGCGCACGGCTGCGGCGCGCCAACAGAAGGCCGTTATTATTGGAGACATTGAAAACCCCGCGAAACATGCCGCGCAGGCACGCCGCGACGGTATCAGCCTTCGTATAGTGTCCCAAAGCGCGGGGCAAAAACTTTCGCCGGAGGCAAAGGAAATAATTCGCCAGGGCGGCGAGTATGCGGAGATGATTGAGCCGGTAACAAGCTCAAATATGAACGACCTTGAACAAACCGTGATTTACTGGCTTGAGCAGGCCAACGCTGTTTATATTGATTTAACACAACTTTCAAAAGATGAGGCCGGGGATTGGCTTGGATCTTTGAAACAGAAAATTGAGAAAGCGGTGCTTGCCGAAAGGTTAAAACCCGGTTTTGCCGTAATGATAGTTGCAAATGCGGAAATTGCCGGGGTTGTAAATGCTTACAGGCAGTATGGTTTCGAGTATTACGCCAGGACATCCGAAGCCCTGCCCGCGGAGCAGGCAAAACAAATGAGTGAGACGGAAATAATGAGCGAGCTTAAAAACCTCAAGGACAGCTTAAACGCCAACCTGCTTGTTGATGTTGCCGTTTACGGCGAGCAGGCCGCGAAAGTAACCGGCGCCATGCTTAAAGCCGCGCCCGAAAACGCCGCGATGAAATTCGAAGGCCGCGTGGCTTATTCCGATGCGGCTTCCGGCACGGCCGGCCTTGCGCGTTTCCTTGACCTTGTGCGCCGCTGGGCGCCGCTTGTTCCAGTTGTCAGCATGGAAAAACTGTTCAACGAGCAGATGGCTATAGGGCGCAAGATTGAAATTTCGGAAGCAGGCTTTAACGGGCTTTTCGAAAAGATTAGCGTGAATATTTCAGGCAGGGAGTTTTCCGGACCGGCCGCCTGGGCAATGATGGATATTATTAACGAGGCGACAGCCGCCGGCGATAACTTCGATTTAACCGGCTCGTTAAACGCGCTTTCGCAGGCCGCGGGCAAACTTGAATTATCCGGAAGAATCAGGGAATTAACAGCCGCGGTAAATGCCGAAACCGACGCGCGTATTGTAAAAATGCGCCTTGGCGCCATAGGCGGCCTGCTTTGCGGAGCGCTTGCCGCCGGTTTCGTCAGGCGAAGCGGCATAGATGTGCCCGCCGATAAATCCGATATGCTTGCCGCGCTTGAAAACAGCCTGGTTGAATTAAGCCGCAACCTTATTTATAACGATGAGCGTTTTTCGATTAATCCTGAAATCGGGGCGGAAAAGTTACTAGAGACAATGCCCGCAATGTTATATCTGCTCAAGCCTGAGCAGAGGCCGGAACTGGTGAGAGATATTCTTATTAATTACCCCGGAAAAAATGAACAGGTTAAAAATGCGGTTGAAAGGAGCCTCGATAACAGGCTGGTAAGAGCTTTGAAAAATGATTTCAGAGGTATTGGCGGAGTTCTGGATTATGAGCATTGTCCCGCCGGCGAGGTTAACCTTTGCATCTTGAAATCGGCAAAAACGCTTATGCCCGGCGCCGCGGCCCGCAGGCCGCAGGAAACCGCCGCGGCCGTGCTGCTTGTTATAGAAACACTCTTGATTGACAGGGTGAAAGATATTAATTCGGCAAGCGGGGCGATGCAGCTGGGCGGCGTCCGGGCTTACGAGTTAGTTTTGTGTTCGCAGTAATGCGGGAAATATATGCCGTTTTCTGCAGGACACGTTCCCCCGAACGCGCCGGCCTTTCAAAGGAAGTCTTCTAAAGATATGGGTTGCTTTCGACGATCTTAGGATTTACGCAAAATTTTTGTGAGATTTTATTATACGGGTTTAGCCGGCGCGCAGGGTTTGTTCTATCGAGCGCGAGTTAAAGACGGGTGTATGAGAGCCGGCGCCGAGTTGCCTGATGCGATAGTCCTCGTAAATATCCATTAAAATGGCGCTGATTACAACAAAAATTTTCTCGCGCGCGGGGGCGGCGGCGTTCATCAGTTCATCATAATTGCGCATAAGCCCGGCAGCGTGGGCGGCAAAGGTGTCTTCGGCTCCCTGGACAACCGCAAGAGCGGCATCGCGCGGGTTAGCAGGCAAAGCGTAATCAACCCGCACGGCCATGGCAAGAAGCGCGCCCAACATTTTTTCATAACACGGGTTCGAGAAAACATAAGTTCCATTTTCATAACCTGCGTGAAGTTGCGCATCCGCGCGTTTTAGATATTCACGGAAAAGCATTCGCTCGAAAATGGCGGCAAGGTATGCTTTTTGCAAAGCGCCCGCATTCTGCTCGCGGGAAGCGCCTTTCAAATCCGAAGCTATCTTGCGCACGTAAACGCCGAGGCCGGGCGCGCCCAGCGCGGACACGATTTGTTCCGGAGTTCCGGCCTGGAATGCCTTAACCGCGCGACCAATATCCCCGGGCAGTTCCGGTATTGATGCATTATCGCGGCCGTATGCAACGGCGGCAACAAATTCAACTGACAATATATCCGGCTTAAACAGGACTGGCAGCACGGCCTTAAGAAATTGTGGAATCGCCGCCAACCCCTCCGGCGAACGTTCACCGCCGGACAATAGGATGCGAAGTTCGCTTTCGTCCAGGATGATATTCGACCCGCCCGCCGCCGCCATCTTATTCCGCAACTCGATGGCATCCGGATAGCCGTTTACTCTGCGGGCAGGCCTGCCGTCGGGATAAAATGCAAAGTCGTGTATTTCCGTGCCTTCTTTCGTGGTTTTGACATAGCCTGCAAACCACATGCGCCGGTATTCGTCAAGCATGGAAACATCGTCTCCCACGTCAACGTATATCCGTATATTATTTGCATTGGCAAGCCGAAGCACGCGCACTATCTGCTCGTATTTATACCGCTCGAAAATTTTAGACGATACTACCATCTGGCCGTTTCCAACAGAGGCAAACACATCGAGATTGTCAGCGAGTTCGCGCAAATTGGATAGCTTATCCATATTTATGAACACGTTTCGCCCCATGGCAAAGGCTTCGGAGTTTCTTATCGAAAGAAGCTCGCCGGCGTTGGCAAATACCCCCGGGGAAACCACCATACTGCCGTAAATATTGTACGTTATACTTTCCCCTTCAAGGCCGTGATCAACAATAATGCCCGGCCTGAAATCCGCCGGCCTTGCATCAATTTCAAGCGCGCCGGTTGACTCCCTGAATTTTTTATTCAGCCGCCTGCTGCCGGAAAAGCGCCCGCGGGGGGACAGTAATTCGGCAAGCCGCTCTCCCGCGCGATAAGACGATGCTCCGCCCGTGTAAACCACAATCGCTCCTGAATCAACACTTGCATAAAGCTGCCTGCCGTCCACCTGCATACCGACATTCTCCCAACTATTATGCGGCACGGGCGAATCCACTATATACACGTTCGTATGCACCCTGCCGTTCTCATCAAGCTCCGCCGCGCCGAACTTGCGTATTGCCTTGTGCAGCCCGCTTGATTTCAGGTAGTGATAATCAAGATACACGTGCACCGGCACGCTTACCACGAAAGCCCCCGCGATAAATTCCAGCGCCTTTTTGACTATAAGATCCCCGATTATATAATTCCCCATCATGAACCAGTCAGTTAATGGTTTAAAAACAGCCATATCTCCGAATACAAGGGCTTGCAGCGGCCCCACCGCGAATAAAATTATACCGCCCCATTTCGCCGCCTGCGCAACCTTTCGCGCCGCTGAATCTTTATGCGGTTTATTCTTACCCCCCGCCGTGTGCGCAGCGACGAATCCAGGGAAATTCAACGAAGCGAAAAATTCCAGCAACGCGATCCGCACCGAGATGGCAAAAGGCGACTTCCCTTCGTTAGCCCAGCGGTTAACACGCCCAAGATTTTCAGGAAGTATGGCGGCGCCCGATAAACCATTAGTTGATTTCTTTTGCCACAATTCCAATTTCCAACCATATCTATCCTCAAATACACTTACCAGGCGTTGCCTGAACTTTCTGTTTATTGAGGCAAATCTTTGCTCGAATGCAAACCCGTGTTTGCCGCTTTCCCAGTCAGTGGTTACAGCGGACCATGCGATCTGAAAATTCAGCTGGCTGATTTCGTTTGTCGTAAACGGGCTTATAAGCACAATATCAGAAGAACGCGCTATACTATTGATAAACTCCTTAATCTTTTCATTAACTTCCATCGCCGCTTTTTGAAAGTAGAAATCAACCGGAGCGTAGTCGGCAGCATTGGTAATATCGCCTTTTTTCAGGATGAAGTTGCGAAGCCTGGGTGAATTTTCGCCCGGGTATGCCCACCAAAAAGATAAAACCGCCTCGCCATTGCCGATTACCTTTACAGGCATAACGTCGCTTTTTTTAACTCCAAGCGCCTGTAGTTCCGCCAGGAGCAGCTCCTCCATATAATATCTTGTTAATTGTTTAGGCCAGTATCCCGCTTTGTAGCGGAATGCGAAGTTGTCATGCACAAATGTGTTATCCCATTCGTCAACCAATTGCTGCAGGTGCGTTCCGTTGTATCCCTGCCTGTCAATGAACTCCACTTCCGACGGATCAAAAATGTAAAGCACGCTTGAAATGTCGGGCCCGGCCGCAGCGTATCTTCCTTTCAACGACAGGCCATCCCTGTTAATGCGGTTGCGGTATGCTTTAAAGTATGCGGCCTGCCCGGGTTTAACAAGTATGTTTTTTATGAAACAGCTATAATAAAATGACGGCGCGATACGGGTCATCGCGGCAGCGCCGGTTATTGCGACAAGCGCGGCAATTATAACCTGGGGAAAATGGGCTAAATTACCTGCAGCATTCTGCGCCATGGCGGGATCTGCCGGAAAAGGCGCGGCCGAGGCCAGCGCAAGGACGGCAAACCAGCTTACGCCAACCAGCAGGAATGCAAACGATATGATTTTAGTTGACCATGGCAGGCGGGAAATCTCGCCCGCTTCCGGGGATAGCGGCTTTTGTTCTCCGGCGGATTCGTTACTCGTGCTTACGATAAAATCCCTGACAAATGCTACAGCCATGAGGGATTTTATCAATTCAGATGAAGTTGCATCCGCGGCTATGGCACGTTGCCGGCGGGCGCGGGTGGCGGCTACCCGCTGGGCAAGCGGCGGCATTTTGTACAGGTTTTCCAGTTCATCGGCAAGCATTTCTTTTAAGGCGTCATCATTTTCTATTTCATATATCAGGCCGTCGCCAAGGACAAGGTTATGCTCCGCGGCGAACTTCATAATATTCATAAAACCCGAACCTGCGCCCGGTATAAGGCCGGCAAGCGAGATTATATCTCTTGCGACAAGTTCGCCGGCGGATAATACCACCGCAATTTTGTCCATGGCAACACGGGATGCAGCGATGGCTTGAGAATCTTTATCTGTGCCGGCCTCGAAAACTTCTGCGCCCAATTTTATTGTTTTGGCGAGTGTAACAGTTCTGCCGTTAGAGAATGTAACCGTTGCCTGTGAATCATCGAACCGGCTTGAAACTATGTTTTCCGCGCCCAGGGCGGCGGCTAATCCTTTCATTATTTCGTCAAAATTGGCGCGGGTGAACCTTATGCCGGATAGTTCCCTGTTGGCGGCCTTAAGCGCTGTCTCGAATAATTGAGGCGAGGAAAGCTGGGCTGACAAGGCAAGCGCAAGCGAATCCGGAGTTGTTTTTACTTCACGCACTTCTTGCTGACGTATTTGCCGCTCGTAGAGGTGATGGGCGGTGGCGGCGCCTTTCGTGGCGTCGGGCATTATAGTAACGTATGGGATGCCGCGTTCCCTGAATATGGCCTTCAACCCGCTGGTATGAAAACCACCTGTAATAAGCACTATGACTTGCGGTTGTGCATCAGCCTTATTTTTGACTGATTTAAGCTCCACGATATTGCGTATAAAACAGTTATTTCTTTCAGAGTTAACCCTGTAGTAATCGTCCAACAGTTCAAAATCGGCGGCCAGGCCCGCGAAACTGTTATGAAAGGCGTACGCCGCCCATAATTGCATGAAGCGGTCGAAATGCTTTACAAAATACTCGTAATCGTCGGCGGCAAGCTGCGCAAGCAGGTAGTCCCTGAAACAACCGAAGAAATCCAGGATAAATGAAACTTCAAGCTCGCTGACGTCCTTTGCGAGCGCAAGGCGCACCGCACCGGTGAGCCTTTTTTCTTCCTCGATCATCTTTAAGGGGTTAAGTTGCGTATTTTTCTCAACCTGCTCAAGGAATGAATAGAGGTCAGGGTATTTTTTTGACAACGCCGGAGGCAACTGGCCGGCAAGGCGGGCAAGACGGATATACAACTCGGTTGTATTGTTAAAGTTATCTGTTTTAGCGATGAGTTCATTGTATACACTGTAGGTTACCTGCGATTTTACGTCATTAACAAAACCGGCAAGCTGTTTCGGAACACTCTTGTATTTAAGCCGCCTGGACAGACGCACCACTTCAAGCCTGGCGGAAATCTGCGGATAATCTTCAATTGACGGCACGACGGGCGCGGCATATTTTTCCGGTTGCGCGGCTATAAGGTTGACATAGTCAAGGAGAATGCGATAATAATCATCATCTTTTATGACCCCTTTCCGCCTGTCTGATATGACTTTATCGAACTTGCGGTTCTCCGCGGAACAGTAACGCGCCTGCATAAACTGCAAATCTCTTTCAAATTCTCGCAGTTTTAATTCGCAGCGCTGCCGGCGTGCCATAATCTTGCCAAGCCGCGACAGATTTTCGCGGTGCAGGCGCTTATCCTCAATGCCATACAGAAGATCCGGCTTTCCGGCGCATATAGAGTAGTATTCGGCGCCTGTCAGCCGGCCCGAATCAATCAGGTTTTCAATAATGCCCTGGCCGCCGGCAGCCGTTTTAAAGGATGAATTTTTTATTTTTATCAGGCGGGATGTATCTACGCGGCCATAACCGCCTTCAACATAAATTTTGTCGAGGCCGTATTCGGAATCAAGGTTTGAGAGTATGCCTGCTATGTTACGCTGTACCTGGGCATGGCAGTGCAAATCCTGAATATTTATGACCGTGGGCCATGGCGAGGCCGCGCCCGGCGGCGTCCACGTCTCCGTAATTCTGCCGTAACCGGCAGGAACGGCCTCATCATACGGCAAGGCCGCAACGGCATGCAACGTCTCGGGGAGTATGAACGAGGTTAAAAAGCATGCAAGAGTGATAAGGAAAATAATTCGTTTCATGACTATAGTATGGATAGTATACCCTAATTATAACATTGCGCAAGGATCGCGTCTAATTTTGTTTTTATGAATTTTCCTTGACTTTGAGAATAGCTTGCATTAGACTATTTATGGAAACGACAATTTACGGAGTCACCCATGAAACGAAATACAACTAAGAAATGCACATGTTCACCGGTAAAAGAACACAGAAAAACCGGCCGCATCCGGCTGAATCTGGATTTAAACAATTCACATAAGCGTTTTAAGGACCTTAAAACCGCCATAATCTGCATGGACGTAAGCACCACCGGCATCTGCGTTCTTTCCTACAGCCCGCTCCCCAAGGGAAAGGAAATTGAAATGTTCCTGACAAAAGGAGCCGGCACCGAAAAGATAGAAGCCCGCGGGCAGATTATCTGGACAAAAAAAATAGGCCCCCACGCATACAGGACCGGCATAAGATTTACAGACCTTGATGCTTGACCCGTGTTGGTGGGTACCGCAGAACCCGTGAGGGGGTCAACCTTGTATTCCCTGTGTCTCTTTAGCAGTTTGAGGTCATTGCGAACACAGCGAAGCGATCTCGAAGTTGCTTCTGATGAAAAGCGAGATTGCCGCGCCCTTTGGGCTCGCAATGACAACGACAACTTCTAAACGCTAAAGAGATACTATCCCCTGTTACTTCTTCTTAAACTTTTTCGGCGGGCGCGGCGCTACCGTGTCCGGCGGCACGACAATTTCATACCAGGGAGTTTCATCATCGCCGGTCATGAAACTTATCGTCTTATCAACGACACTCACCGTTGCCGTACTTTTCCGCTGACCATATCCATCCAGAGCGTACACCTTGCAATTGTAAGGGCTGTGGGCAACTGTAAGGCTTACCCTACCCCTCACCGGCTCCATTAGCACCGGAGCTCCGCCCAGGCTTAGCAACCCGTTGTTTTCATCCTTAACCTGACCCGTATTCTCCTGCCGGCCGGCCACCGTTAAAAGCATCCTGCCCGTGGAACCTATGGGTGAACTGTCTATCGAAACCACGTATGCCGCGCTATTGGTTTCCATTGCAAGCGTAAGTTTTGACAACTCAATGGTTTTGCCGGAAATAAAACCATCCGCCCCCTGGAAATAGGGGCTGTTAAACGTTACGTATCCCGCTCCCGCATACCTGTTCCATACCATTTCACCAGTATCGCTGGCAACTACCGCCGCTGACTGCAAAGCATCGCGTTCGACGGCCGGTAAAACCTCATCAATAAGAGAAGAGCGCGGCATGTCAATATTCTTGCGCACGCGGTATTTCAACAATGCCTGCACCGGAAGCGAACTTCCGCCGACCATGAAAAGAGGGCGGTATGGCACCATCGCCACATGATTTGTGATGGCATCCTCTTTGGAATAATCGGCAGTCAACTGGCGTTGCGCCTGCTGGATGTAACCCCGCCGGAATATGAGCGCGCACATCGGCATTTGGGCAAGCTTAACCGAATTATGCTTGGACAGGAAATTGTTGGTTATATAATTGGCATCGTAAATCTGGTCGCGTGAAAACGAATGCAGCACAAGCCCGTCCCAATCCTGCAATAGCCCGAATGCCGCCATGATCGGAAGCATCTCGTACTCGTACTGGTTGGGAAAACAGTGATTAAACTCGCTCAGTACAAACGGCTTGTTGTTTGCCGCAAGCAGCGGGCCGCGGTTAAGAAAACTTTCAAACAGGAGAGACGTCTCGCTCACGAATGAATTGTTATTCTGTTTAAAAACCTTATTAGTATTGTCCAGAAGATACTGCGGGTGATCCCAGTAACCGTGCTGGTCCATGTAATCGCCGTCGGCGCGAGACAGAAGGTTTAACTCGCCGAAAAACTGGCTGGTGGTTGTTATAAGAGATTTAACGCCGATCACGGAACGTATGTAATTTATCATGCCGGAGTAATAGTCTTTTTCAAGCGACGCGTAAAATTCCGCGTTGTCGCATATGCGCCGTGCCGAAAACCTTCCGCAGTCTGTCCACGTTGTGCGCTCAACATTCATATGCGCAAGCGACTCGTATTGCTGGAGCGCGTATATGGGCGCGCTGGAAAATTCAACATCGTCAAGCCACACCGTCCCGGTAGACAGGCCGACGTGAAACCCGAACCTGGCGTAATTTAAGTCGGCGGGGTTTGCGGACGTGTTGGTGCTGGCCACAAAATGGTATTCATACTGTCTCCACGGCCCGGCAATCATAATCGGCAACGATAAACCGTAATTTACGCTGGGACTGTTCTGGCTGAATATAAGCACCGTCGCGTGCGGGGTATCTGCCATGCCCTTGAAACGGACAACATATCTTATACCTTTTTCGGCGACAAAACCACACTGGTAAAGGCGGGCGCGCCAGCTATCCGCCGTTCTTGAGCTTACGGTGATTTTCATGGAATAATTCCCGCCGGCTTTTTCCACCGTATCCAGGGAAAACTGTCCGGTTGCCGGCAATATGAAATTGCGCACCCATTCCGTCGAAAGCGGCTGCTCAAAACCGGGATTTACAGCCTGGTTGATCCCGCCGGCTTCGGAGCCGGGCCGCCATGCGTCAAGCAACGCTTCGTCGTTAATGTACTTGGCGCTAAGCCACCGGTTCCATTTCTGATCCAACTCATTAAGGTAATATGGAGTCAGGGTTCCGTCACTATTTGGTTTGCCGAACAACCGCCCCAGCTCCCACTCGCGTAAAAGGTTATTCTCATTATTTATCTCCACCGTCGCTATAGCGGGATCATCGGCATACGAAAGGCCGGTATAGGGATTTACATGCGACAACAACTTCTGCGCATAATCCTTTTGGAGGGTTATAATTCTGTCATCGAATACGGATACGGCCTTTGACTGCTCCGGTATAAGTGCGGCGTCAACAACGCCATCCACCTCCGTGAAAGCGCGGTTTACATGCAGATTTATATTAACGTATATGCCGTGAAGTTTCAGCTGGTAAATATAGTAGTCCAGTTTATCCAGTTGGGAAACGCTTAATGTCTGACGGTCACCGGCCGATACGTACAGCAAACCGTTGGGTTCCGGCATGTCTATGCCATGAATGCGCACCATGTTATATCCCAGCTTCTCAAGGCGTGCGGCCAGCATGGGAGCATCCGCCTGGCTGGGGAAATTACCGTTGGAAACGACGTTTACACCCCAGAAGCGGGCGCGCGTACCGTCCGCAAAATGGAAGTGGCCGTCCTTAACGCCGAGGCGCCCGTGCCGCCCGGCAGGCGCATCGTTTAGAAGCATCCCGGCATGTGTTACCGTAGTTGAGGTATCGCTGCATGGCATGGCAAAAGTAAACCAATCCGCTTCCGCGGCGCCGACAGTTGCCTGCAATAAAAACAGCGCTAACAGCGCAATCGTGATATTTCTCATTAATCTCTCCTCAGTAATACTTTCTATTTTGCCACTATTATAGCCTGGTAATACGACGTGCCGGCGGCGTCGCGCACACGCGCTATGTAGCTGCCTGATTCAACAACGTTGCCGGCGGCGTTGCGCGCGGTCCACTGGATGGCGGACGTGCCGTCGCCCGTGGACGCAAATACGGATCCGCCGTTCATGTCGTATATGTCAACCTGCCGCGCCTCAAGGCCGAATGTAACCGTATCATTGTAACCGTCGCTGCGCAAGGGCGTGATAAACCGCTGCGATGTTTTTACCGATGAAGCTCCAAACATGCCCGCGCCGGGATTCGCCGCAAACAACGCAAACGTCGAAAAGTGTTTTGTTTCGACGCTCACGGTACGCATCTCTGTATTCACTGTTCCGCCCAGGCAACGCCAGCGTCCGGATAAATCCAGGTGAAACACGCGCAATTTTTGCGCTTCAACGCCCGCGGGAATATCGGCATAAGAAAGCGTAAGCTTTACAGGAGAACAAAATACGTTTGCAGCCTCGTTATTATCCGCGCTAAACCGGTAAACCACAACCGGCAGCCCGTCATTCTTCGACGTATCAATGATAGTTTCGCCTGCGCCGGCCGTGAATAAATTTTCATCGAGTTGATGTATGCCGACACTTTGAGGGCGGCGGGACGGCGGCAGGTTCGCAAAATCCGCGGCGCTACGCCCGCCTGAAACGTTTGCAACGGGCAACTCTATCGCGCCTTCGCCCGAAAGCGCGCCTTCCACGCAATTTTCCATGCAAAACGATTCTTCTTCCCCCTCATAGACGTTTCCGTATATATCCCTGACGGTTATAGTGTATTTTAAGTTTCCCACCAGCAGCATTGTCATAGTCGAAGGAACAACCGCCTCGTAAACGTCATCCTCGCCTTGCGCCTTGACAAGATGGAACGTATAGCTGCGCCTGCCCTTTACCACATTGGCTGTTACCGCCTCTATGGCCGCGGCTTCTTCGCACGTTGCCTCTACGCGTATGCGCACGCTGTCTTGCGACGCATTAACTTCCTGCGGCACAAGAGGCGTAGACGTTACCCTGGGCGCGGGCGGCGTATTGACTACAATTTCGACGGGATCGCCGTTTTCATCTACGTTAAATTCAGATTCATTGCCGGAAACATCCACGGCGGTAAGCCGGAAATAGTAAGTTGTCGAAGGCGAAAGACGGGTCAGCTTATCTTCTGAAACAGCAGGCACCGTCGCGGCTTCCACGGACAACCGTCTTTTCGCTTCTTCAACGGATATAATAGCCGGTGAAATAAATGAGAACGTAGCTTTATATATCCTGTAGCCGTTTAGATCGTCGGCAACAGTACCATCTGTGTTAAACGTTACCGGTTCCCATCCAAGCATTACGTCCGCCGCCCGGATACCCGCCGCAGAAATACAAATTAAAAATAAAACGAGAGATATTCTTTTCATTGCCTTTCCCCCCAGCGGTAAGTTAACGCCGCCTGGTGCGTGCCGGAATTGTCCTGAGAAAGGCCGGAATAAAACATGCACGCATAGTCAAAACCCGTGTTACCCATCCAGAGCCGGGCGCCGGCGCTAAACCCTGCGTCATTTGCGCCCGCGCGAAGTTTTATTCCGACGGCGCCGGCACACGACGGCTCTACAAGAGAGGCCTCAAGCCCCAGCGCCGGCGATATTTTTTGTGAATCTGCAACATCCTTGCCGCGATCGCGCAGCTTTGCTTCAAGCCCGATGCGGAACCTGTCCCATTGCCCCATAAGTCCGGCGCGCGCTTCCAGAGGCACTGCATCGGTATCGGCAAGCCCGACGTCAGGCCTGTTTGCATGGCGCACCGACGCGCCGGCACGCAAAAACGGGGCAACGCTCCATATCAACCCCGCATCCAGGCCTAATGCTCCTTTCGACGTACCTCCGGCAAATACAGGATCGTTTGCCGCCTCATCGCCTGCGGACACATTATAACTATGGTATAGATAACCCGCGCTTATCCCCGCCAGCAATGCGGGAGTAAGGCAGTGCGCATAACCTGCGCGCGCTTCCTGCTCGACAAGCAATCCAGCCGTATCAACCGTATTACCGCCTACAACAACGGAACCATTCTCGCCGCATGGAATGACAGCGCATACATAACCTTCACATATGGAAACGTCGGGTAGTCCCGCATAGGGAACCGCATACATGCAAGCTACCTCCGGCTGCCGCAACTGCGCCGCGCCGGCCGGGTTTATAAACAGGGCGCTGGCATCGTCGGCAATTGCCACAAACGCGCCCCCCATGCCCAGTGCGGGAACACTTAGCGAGTTCTGCGAAAAACCCGCAAAAAGAGGCGAGCTTGCGCCAATAATAAAAACAACTGCGCCAATGGTAAATGAAACGTTAAATTTATTTGGCATATGTAACACCCGAAAAATCCCCTTTGGTTTTTGTTATCAGGTAATGGTTGGAATATGTGCAAAAGTTTAAAAATATGTGCAAAATTATTGTGAAAATATTCACGGCTATTTCAACAAGTTTTTGAACTTTCGCGGGGACATCGGGGCTATAACATCCGGCGGCACCACGATTTCATACCACAGGGCGGTGTCATTACCGGCATCAAAGCTTATGGTTTTATCCGCCGCGCTTACCGTTGCCGTGCTTTTACGCCGGCCGTATTCGTCAAGCGCATACACTTTGCAATTATATGGGCTGTGATCCACTGTTATGCTTATTTTTCCCTTTACAGGCTCAACAAGCACCGGCGCTCCACCCCAATCCGACAATCCGTTATTTTCATCCTTTACCTGTCCTGTGTTCTCCTGGCGGCCTACAAGAGCCAACAACGCACCGCCGGTAGCACCTATAGGAGCGGTGCTTAACGATACCATGTACGCCGCGCAATCGGTATTTAGCGCAAGCGTAAGCCGGGACAGCGAAATGGTTTTCCCCGCTATAAAACCGTCGGCGCCCTGGAAGTTCGGCGTATCGAACGTTACATACTCGCCGCCGCTCTGTTCGCGGTTCCAGCGCAATTCGCCGGTATCGCTGGCTATGACAGGTGCCGATAGCAACATGCTTCTTTCGCTTTCCGACAGAACTTCATCAATGGCCGACGAGCGCGGCATATTGATATTTTTGCGCAACCGGTATTGCAGGCAAGCCTGCGCGGGAATTGAACTGCACTGCACCATAAATGTGCGCCCGAAAGCGGTCATGCGCGGGTAATTCATAAGAACGTCTTCGCGCGAGTAATCGGCCGTCAATTGACGCTGGGCGGGACGGACGTAGCCGCGCCGGAACAACAGCGAACACAGGTACATTTGAACTGATTTGCCCGGGTTGCGCTTTATGTCAAAATTGTCATTTATATAATCTATGCCGGTAACCAGATTTCCCTGGTATGTATGAACGATAAGCCCGTCCCAATCCTGCAACAGGGCGTAAGCGGCCATAACTGGCATCATTTCATACTCGTAATCATTTGGAAAACAATGATTGAACTCGCTTACAACCATGGGTTTGTTGTTTGCGGCAAGTAAAGCGCCGCGGCTTATAACAGTGTCAAACGCAGTTGAACCGTCGCTTATAAGGGATTCATTGTCCTGCGCGAAACTGGTTTTATCCTGATCATCGGCCAGCCAGGTTGGATGGTCCCAGTAGATATGCTGGTCCATGTAATCGCCGTCGGAGCGCGACAACAGGTTCGGCTCTCCGGCGAACTGGCTGGTGGTTGTAATAAGAGCCTTGACTCCAAGAATGTAACGCAGATAACCTGTCATGGCGCTGTAATAGTTTTTCTCAAGCTCTGCATAGAACTCCGTGTTGTCCCTGATACGCATTTGCGAGAACCTTCCGCGCTCGGTCCATGTTGTGCGCTCCACGTTCATCTGCTCGATTGATTCCCCGGGCATAAGCCCGTAAACCTGGGCGCTGGAAAATTCCACATCATCCAGCCACAGCGTACCGGTGGATTTGGAGACGTAGAATCCGAAACGCGCATACGTTGCGTCCAATGGAGAAGCGGACGTCGTTGTATTGGCGACAAAATAATATTCATACTGACGCCATGTATCATACACGATTGTAGACTTATTAAGCCCATAGTTCGTGTTCGGAATGCTGTTCTGGGTAAAAACAGTCGTTATCTGATGCGGGCTGTCTGCCTTTGCCTTGAAACGCACTGCGTACTCTCTGTCTTTCTCAGTAACAAGGCCGCGCTGCAATAGCTTCACGCGCCAGTTTTCTATTGAATTTGAACTTACCACGATTCGCACCGAACTCTCGCCATCCGTTTTTTCCACGGTATCTATGGTAAATTGCGCGCTTGCCGGGGCAAGCACGCTTGTTGCCCACCCTGTGCCAAGCGGCTCTTCGAAACCGGGGTTTATCAATTTATTGTATGCCTCTCCGCTTGTGGCCCCCTGCTGCCAGGCATTGGACAATGCCGCGGTAGTGCCGTATTTTACCGCCAGCCACAGGTTCCATTTTACGTTCAGCTCATTTACATAATACGGAGAAAGCGTCCCGTCACTGGTCGGCTTGCCGAACAGGCGCCCGATTTTCCATTCGTTTAACAGGTTATTCTCGTTGTTTATCTCTACAAAAGCAATGGCGGGATCGTCCGTATAGTAAAGGCCGGTGTACGGGTTAAAGTGCGAGAACACTTTTTGCGCGTAATCTTTTTGAAGCTCTATCAACGTGTCATCAAATAACGTTACGGCCTTAGACTGATCGGGAAGCGTCGCTGCATCTATTACGCCGTCAAGCTCGGTAAATTCACGGCTGACGTGGAGATTGATGTTCACATATATGCCGCGCTGTTTGAGTTGATAAAGAAAGTAATCCAGTTTGTCGAATTGGGCATCGCTCAACGTATGCCGGTCCCCGGCTGATATATCGAGCAGGCCGCCAGGCGAAGGGGTGTCTATTATGTGAACCCTTGCGAGATTTACGCCCAGTTTTTCAAGTCGCGCCGCCAATTGCTCCGAAACCGGGTGCTCCTGAAAATTACCCTTGCCGCATATATTCACACCCCAGAAGCGGGCGCGGGTGCCGTCGGCAAAATAGAAATGGCCGTTACCAACCGCCAGCCGCCCGTGTTTTCCCGCCGGAGCCTCGCCCAGCAATGCGCCGATATGCGTTACCGCGGTGGAAGTGTCGTCGGTGGGAACAGTATATGGATACCAATCGGCCTCCGCAGCGGCAAGCATTGCAGGCAAAAAAACAACGGCTGTCCAGGCCGCAATAAAATTCATTTTCATGAAATTTTCTCCACTGTAAACTTTGTAATTGCTGATAGCTTAGTAGTGTCCGCGGCTTGTAAAAATATTGTAAAAAATTTGTAAATTTATTGTGAAAACTTAACGTAAATGCTATCCTGTTTATGAGGGGAAAATTTGGGGGATAACATTCCGTGGTTAATCCAATAAAACTTTACAGGGTTGGCATCTCCGGGTCATACGGCGGGCTTAACCTGGGCGATGAGGCCATATTGCAGTGCATCATTACCCAGCTTAAAAATTCTCTGCCAGTGGAGATTACCGTTTTTTCGCGCGACGCGCAGGAGACGATGCGCCTGCACCAGGTTGACCGCGTTGTGGCGGTGCGCCGTCTTTCCAGAGAAGAAATCGTGCCGGATGTGCAGAGGCTCGACCTTTTTATCCTGGGTGGCGGCGGCATACTTTTCGACGGTGAAGCCCGGACGTTCCTGCGGGAAGTGGCGATCGCGCACGAGCATGGCATACCGGTAATGATCTACTCGGTTGGCGCCGGCCCCCTGGATGATCCCAAAACACAGGAACTGGTGCGTGATAACCTTAACAGGGCAAGGCTTATAACCGTGCGGGAACGAAGCGCAAGAAAAGCGCTTGAAGAGGCGGGCGTTAGCAAGGAGATTATTGTTACGTCCGATCCGGCGCTTCTTCTGCAGCCCGAAGCCGTTCCTGCAAATGTGCTTGAAACTGAAGGGGTTAAAAAACGGCGCAGACTTATCGGAATTTCCGTGCGGGAACCGGGCATGGCCGCGCCGGGGCTGAAGGAGGAAAGCTATCATTCCCTGCTTGCCAACGCCGCGGATTTCATGGTTGAACGCCTTGATGCCGACATAGTTTTTATTCCCATGGAACGTAAATCTCTTGACCTGCAACATGCGCATGCCGTAATGGCGCAGATGCTCAAGACTGAACATGCAACGGTGCTTAAAGGTAATTATACACCGGGGCAGATACTATCGCTGATGAAACGTTTCGATTTTGCCGTGGGTATGCGGCTGCATTTCCTTATCTTTGCCGCGCTCCAGGGAGTTCCTTTCGTCGCTCTTCCCTATGCCGCGAAAGTATACGGCTTCCTTGAAGATCTTGAAATCGAATCCCCCCCGCTGCACCTTATAAATGCCGGCCGGCTGATAGCGCACATTGATTCCCTGTGGGATAACCGCTCTTCGCTTGTGGCAAAAAC
>MGVF01000106.1 GCA_001800355.1 Elusimicrobia bacterium RIFOXYA2_FULL_50_26 | reverse complement strand
CGCGTCCAGCACATGTTTTCCCGTCGCCGCATAGCCGGCATCCATACCTAAAAATCTGCGCGCAAGGCTATTGATTCCCAATATCATATTATCGGCGGAAATAACGATAAGGCCGTTGTTGCATCCTTCAAGCGCGGTTTCAAGCAACAACGCATAATTTTTAGAAACACCTTCCGAACTCGCTCCGCCGTGGACGTTTCCTACCCTGGTGTTTACAGCACCGACTAATTCATTAAGCAACCTGTAAGTCTCGCCGAATTCTCCATTGCCTGCTCCTTCGACGGCACCGCCGGAGCCGAGTATCATCGAGGAAAGAACACCGTGCAGTTTTTTAAACGGCACGCTGACAAGGTTATGAAATAAAAAAGCAAGCAGGCTGATTGAAATAACCGCAACGGCACCACCCGTTATAAGCGCTTTCTTTTTGAGCGCATTCATGGTTTCAGCGACGCGTTGCCGGCTTAAGCGTATGAACAACGTTGCGTGCCCGTCGAGGGGAACTGAATATATTATCTCGCCGGCCGGCCTCTGCCAGAAAACTTTGCCCGCCTTTATTCCTGCCCCGGAAAAACTATCGTTATACTGCTTGCCCCATTCGCCTATCTGGTTATGCGCAAGCACCGCGCCGCCGGCATCAAGCGCGTATACCGAAGCGACGTCTTCAACCTTCATTATGCTCTCTATGGCTGACAACAACGCAATGTCGTCCTGCGCTTTGACGGCCTTCTGCATGGCAGGCTCGGCCAGCAGGGAAATTGTGCGTATCTTGTCAAAAATGTTTTTTTCGAGCTGCCTTGTTTGCGAGGGGAAATATATTACGATGTAAAAAAACAGCAGGATGGAAATTACCAGGCATGAAGATATGAGAATAGCAACCGGATAAATACCGCGCTTCACCATGGCCGCTATTATACTACAGGAGGCATGTTTTGTCAAAAAAACCCGCACGGCATTCCGGCTGAAAATTGATATTTATTTGAGAATTTAAAAATTCTATTGACATCAAAATGTAAATTATATATATTTACAACATGCACTTCCGACAACTTTTAGTTAACAGCGAGCCCGCCGGAATTAAAATTCAGATTGCCTCAAAATCCCTGCACCGTCTTAAAGGCTGGATGCTAAAAAAAGATGTGCCGGACAACGGCCTGCTTCTTACTCCCTGCAACGGAATCCATACCTTCTGCATGTATTTCCCTATTGACGCAATATTTTTAAACACCCGCAACAAAATCATCCGCATATCCAATCTTGCGCCATGGAGGGTTATACCCATCGTGCCTGCCGCGCGCAGCGTTCTTGAATTGCCGGCCGGCTGGGCGCACAAACTCCTGTTAAAATGCGGCGATCACCTGCATTTCACGCTTTAAAACCTGATTTTGCGCCCACAACAAACCCCGGGCTGAAACCTTTCTTCGTATCATCAGAGCAAAAAACCATGTCAATTGCCGAAGGGGCGACACCGATCTCCCTCAACGATGATTTCAGTTTTTCCACGTCGGCATTCTTCTTTATGCGTTCCGCCCTTTGCAAGGCGTCATCCCTGTCCATTTTCCCGTTGCGAACCATATTGCTGAACCCGAGTTCGATCTTGCTGACACCATACGCCTGTTCGGTAAGATAATTGACCAGCGGCACCAGCGAACAATCAATGCGCCATGTTGTCGGAGAGTCTTCCGGGGCATCCCATCCCAGATGTTTGCGTATAGTGTCAACAATAACGTTCTGATCCCAGCGTATATAATCGTATAAATGTATCTCTTTTAACCCATCGGGGGAATTGTAACCATAGTCACTCTTCATGCAATACTTATAATATTTATACGCAAACAGGTGCATTATGTTCGAAAAGAACAACCGCTCGAACAAAGTGGGGACACGGCCGGGAACAAGCTGGTGATAACCGTCGGTAGATTCATCTTTTGAATCACCCCAGATTATAAGCGTTATGCCGTTTTTACGCGCAATTTTGTAGGCGGCGGACTCGAAACCTATTTCGCAGGCCTCGCATGTTTGCGCAACTACAAGCTGCGCGCCGAAGGGCGCATTCATCGCAAATTTGCGCGCCACGATCTTTTTGGCCAGTTGCTTTTTTGTTCCCACGCGCACAAGAGGAACGTTTAGCCGGCTCGTAACAACATCCAGATTGCGCGTAGCTATCTCGGTTTCAAAATCATTATCGTTGTGAACGGCGATTGGCTTTAACCCGAGGTGTCTGACCGCATAATACAGCGCGTAAGTGCTGTCCCGCCCGCCGCTGACCGGCACAATGCAGTTGTATTTCTTGCTTTTCTGCACGTGCGGCGCAATATCGCTGCGCAACAAGTCTTCCCCGATTGGAATGTATTCCCTGTACTCATGGCATAACTGGCAAAGCCCCTCGTCGTTTAACGTAATGCCCTTTGCCGTAACCGGCATTATACATTTTCTGCATCTTTCCATAACGCACCCCCCAAACCCCGAAGATTTAGTATCTCTTTTGCAGTTTGAGGTCATTGCGAGCGAGAGCGAAGCAATCTCGACGTCGCTTATGATTAAAAGCGAGATTGCCGCGCCCTTTGGGCTCGCAATGACGACGACAACTTCAAAACGCCAAAGAGACACAAGATTTACATACAGTTTCAGTTTAAAATATATTGACCGACCTGTCAATAGACGGTACTGTTTACAAATTATTTCATAAAAGATACAATGAATTCCGTTATGAACGTTACATTCCCTGCATCGCTGGATTTGATAGTTATAGGAGGGGGGCCGGCTGGTTATAGCGCGGCGATACGCGCAGCGCAGTTCGGCAACTCGGTGTTGCTCGTTGAGAAAGAGCGCCTTGGCGGCGCCTGTTTAAATAGCGGCTGCATACCAACCAAATTCCTGTGGGAAACTCTAAACCTCGAGAAAAAAATAAAACGTGCGGCTGATCACGGTTTCGCGCATGTGCCGGCACGGCCTGAATTTTCGCTGGTGCAGCAAAAAAAAAACAAGGCCATAGACATCATCGGCCATGGCCTTCAAAATCTGCTTGCCTCTTACCCTATTACCATCATAGAAGGCACCGCGCATTTCACAGGCCACAGGCAAGTTGCAATCACCACGCGCGACGGCGCAATAACGGAAGCGCAGGCGTCAAAGATAATAATAGCCACGGGTTCGCGCCCCAGGGACATACCCGAGCTTGGGATAGACCCCATCAGGATAATAAACTCTGACGACGCTCTCCGCCTGGGCGGCGTGCCGAAAACAATGGCGATTATAGGCGCAGGCGCTATCGGCGTCGAGTTCGCCTTTATCTTTGCCGGTTTCGGCTGCGATGTAACGCTTATCGAAAAGGAAAGCCATATCCTGCCGGCGGAAGACGGCGAACTGTCTTCGGAAGTCAAAAAACTTTTGCAGCGCCAGGGGGTAAAAGTTATAGAATCCGCAGGCACGCTTGAACCGCTTATACGGGATGCTGAACAGGTTCTGGTCGCAACAGGCCGCCAGCCCAATATAGAAACGCTTAACCTTCCTGCCGCAAAAATTAATTTCAACGAGAATGGCATCACGGTTAATGCCTATCTTGAAACATCACAGAACGGCGTATATGCCTGCGGCGACGTTACCGGTAAAAACTACCTTGCATATATCGCGCAGGCAGAAGGCATAGCGGCTGCGGAAAATATCCATGGCGGCAAAAATACAATAGATTATTCAACGACGCCGCGCGTAATATTCAGCCAGCCGCCGATAGCCAGCGCCGGGAAACGCCCAAAGGATTGCGACCCTGCCGAAGTTATAACAGGCCGGTTTCCGTTTACCGCAAACAGCAGGGCATTCATCGAAGGTGAACGAACCGGCTGGGTTAAAGTGCTTGTTGAAAAGAAAACCGGCCTCATCGCCGGCTGCCAGGTTATAGGCGCGGAAGCGGAAGCCCTTATCAGCATAATTTCAATGGCATTAAAGCGTAAAACCACGGTAAACGATCTAAAAAGAGAAATGTTTTTTCATCCGTCAATGGCTGAAAGCATTTTCGGGGCCTGCGAAGATGCCTTTAACAAATGCATAGATTTGCCTAATAAGATATGAATAAAAAAACCTGTCTTTTCGACGAACATCAAAAATTGCACGCGCGCTTCACTGAATTCGGCGGCTGGGACATGCCGGTATTTTACACCACAATCATGGAAGAACACGCGGCTGTACGCAACAACGCAGGGCTTTTCGACACCTCCCACATGGGCGAGATTACCGTCGGCGGCGCTGGCGCCGTAGCGTTTCTTAACCGAATGACAACCGTAAACGTTCCCGCCATAACCGAAGGCCAGGCACGCTACGGTTTCCTGCTAAACGAGGCCGGGGGAGTTATAGACGACCTTATCATCTACCGGAGAAGCGATGATTTCCTGCTGATAGTCAATGCCTCAAACGCCGATAAAGATTTCGAGTGGCTCAGGCAGCATCAGACGCCGGACGCTACTATGGAACGGTTAAACGATTTATGCCTTCTTGCGCTCCAGGGGCCGGCTTCGGAAAAAATACTGCAACCCTTAATCAGGGAAAATCTCGAAGGGTTGAAATACTATTATTCCGTTAAGCCGACATTCAAGTCCCTTTCGCCCTCGTTTGCTTTTCTTGCGCGCACGGGATACACCGGCGAGGACGGCTTTGAGATTCTTGTAAACAGTTCGAGCGCCGTACCATTATGGAATGCTCTGCTTGCGGCCGGCGCAAAACCCTGCGGGCTGGGCTGCCGCGACACGTTAAGGCTTGAAGCGGGCATGCCTTTACATGGACACGAAATAGACGAAACCACCACGCCGCTTGAAGCCGGCCTCGGCCGGACGATTTTCTGGGACAAGGAATTCATCGGCAAACAGGCGCTTATAGCGCAAAAAGAAAAAGGGCTTTCAAAGTTTCTGACAGCTTTTAGAATGGCCGGCGGCATTCCGCGGGCGCATTGTGCTATAATGGTAAACGGCCGCGTCGCAGGCCAGGTAGTCAGCGGTACTTTTTCACCGACCCTCAAAACAGGCATCGGCATGGGCTTTGTAAACCGCCAGCTTGAATCCGGAACAAAAATAGATATAATTATACACGATCAGCCAAGAGCGGCCGAGATAGTCAGGCGCCCGTTTTACAAAAGAAAATCCTGACAAAGCCATTATAAACACATATCGTAACGGAGGCTTAGATGAACATTCCAAAAGAATTGCGGTATTTGAAAAGCCACGAATGGGCCAGAAAAGAAAATAACCGCGTGCGCGTCGGCATTTCCGACCATGCCCAACACGAGATA
>MGVF01000105.1 GCA_001800355.1 Elusimicrobia bacterium RIFOXYA2_FULL_50_26 | reverse complement strand
GAAAAGGTGGGCGCGGCGTAGCGGTAGCTACGTAAGCCCGCGTTTTCCGAAGTTGCAGGCCGCAGATTGAAACCGCTAAATTACGAACCAGCTGCTTGAGTAGCATTAGTAAAGTCAATAATTTTTAGTATTTCGCCTACCAGGTATAGTGAGCCGGTTATGGCGGTTACTCTTTGTGCGGATGCGAGGCGTATTGCTTCTGCGGCTGAGGTTGCAAGCTGTATATTTTCATGCGGCAGCCAGCGCCGCCATAGTTTGTATAACCGGCCTGTCGTCATGGTGCGCGGCGAGGATACCGGCGTAAGTATCACGTTACTTACGGCCGGCGCCAAATGGCGCAGTATGGCGGGCGCATCCTTATCTTGCAGCATTCCGAAAATGAACGTTTGCTTTCTTTTTCCCCACGGGCTTTGTTTCCATGTACCTGTAAAGGCGCGCATGGCGCCCGGGTTATGCGCCCCGTCAAGAATAAACGTGCGTTTTTTTCCGCCTGATGAAACAAGCCTGACGTCGAAACGGCCGTTCCATCCGGTTGTACTTATATTTCCAAAATCAATGTTAAGGTTAAGCCCTTGCAAATTGATTTGTTCGGCGGCGGCGATTGCCATGGCGCTGTTTCTTAACTGAAAATTTCCCAGAAGCGGGAGGCGGAACGAAAAATGGCGTTTTGTTCCGTCGTAACGAATCACCTGGCACCGCCTCGTCCATGCCGTGCGAATTGGCTTCGCGTTGAAATCGCGGCCAAGCTCAAAAAACGGCGCGTCTTTTGTGCGAGCTTCCCGGCGGATGACGTTTGATGCCGCCGGGCGGCCTGCACCGCTGATTACCGGACAGCCATTCTTAATAATACCGGCTTTTTCACCGGCAATTTCCGCAAGCGTATCGCCCAGTATGTGCCGGTGGTCGTAGTCAACATCGGTTATAATGCTTGCAAGCGGATTAGTGATAACATTAGTCGCGTCGAACCTGCCTCCAAGCCCGGTTTCAAGCACCGCGATGTCCACATCCATCGCCGAAAAATAGATGAATGCAAGCCCGGTTATGAATTCAAAGAACGTCAACTTACAATCTTTCGCCAGGGCGCGGTAGCGGCATGACAACGTTTCCAATTCGTGCCGGCCTATGGGCAGGCCGTTTACCTGGATGCGTTCCGTAATGCTGTACAGGTGCGGCGAAATATAAAGGCCTGTCTTATAGCCTGAACCCTGCAAAATTGACGATAATATGCGTGCCGTGGAGCCTTTGCCGTTTGTGCCTGCTATGTGTACGCTTTTGAAACATTCCTGTGGATTTCCGATTCTTTTCAAAAAACGTCGAACACGCTCAAGCCCGGGTTTCATGCCGGTGTATTCACGGTGTTGCCACTGCTCCAGAGTATCCATTACGCAGCTGAAAAAAATGTCAGCAGCTTGATAAGCGTATTCTTCATTTCTTTGCGCTCTACTACGATGTCTACCATGCCGTGCTGCACAAGAAATTCCGATAGCTGGAAGCCTTCGGGCAGTTGCTGGCGGATGGTCTGTTCTATAACGCGCGGCCCTGCAAACCCTATCAGCGCCCGCGGTTCGCTGACTATAACATCTCCAAGCATTGCGAAGGATGCGGTAACGCCGCCCGTGGTAGGATCGGTAGGAATTGAAATGAACGGCAGCCCTTCGTCGGCAAGGCGCGCCAGGGCTGCGGATGTTTTTGCCATTTGCATCAGCGAAAATATGCCTTCCTGCATGCGGGCGCCGCCGGATGAGGATACTATGATAAACGGAAGTTTTTTGGCGATGGCCTTTTCGCAGGCGCGCGTTATTTTTTCGCCCACTACCGAGCCCATGCTCCCGCCCATGAATTCGAAATCCATTACCGCTATCATCACGCCGAAGCCGCCAAGTTTGCCTTCGCCGGTTACCACGGCTTCCTTTATTGAATACGCTCTGGATCTCTTTGCGTAATCGGGGAATGAAAGAGGGTCGCCGGGGATCATGTCGGCATCGTGTTCAGTGAATGTTTTATCTTCAATGAGCTGATTGATCCGCTCCCGCGCGCCAAGGCGGAAATAGTAACCGCATTTGGGGCAGACCTTTAAATTTTCTTCGAGGTCCTTATTGAAAATAATCTGTTCGCATTTCTTGCATTTCGTCCAGAGTCCGTGCGGGATCCCCTTTTTATCTGTGCTTGGATGTACGGGCATTATGCTCCTCCATGTCAATACTGCGGCGCAGCGAGCTTGCAAACCGGGCTGCTTTTGCGGCGCGCGCACGCGGGGTTTTTGCGGTTTTGAGCAATTCTATAAAAGCCGAGCCGACAATTATGCCGTCAACATACTGCCGCAAGCGGCCGGCCTGCTCGGCGTTTGAAATTCCAAACCCGAGGAAACGCGGCCTGTGAATTTCTTTCTTAGTGCGTAGAAGAAACTCTTTTGTATCCTGCGGCAAGGCCTTGCGCTTACCCGTAACACCTGTAAGCGACACGACGTATACGAAACCGCCGCTTTGCCTTCCTATGCTTGCAAGCCGTCCCGCCGGTGTGTTGGGTGCGGCAAGATAGATAAGCGACAGATTGTTTTTATCGCAAGCCGCCTTAATTTCTTTTCCTTCCTCCGGGATAAGATCGGGAATGATGAAGCCGTCCACGCCGCTTGCGCGCGCCTTTTTCGCCGTCTGGCCGAAGCCGCCCGCAAAAAGCGGGTTGCAATAGCTCATGAGAAGAACAGGTATCCGCACTTTTTGCCGCGCCCGCCGCATCAATGCAAAAATTGATTCCAGGGTAACCCCGGCTTTCAGCGCCGCATCCGATGATGCCTGTATAACAGGCCCGTCGGCTATGGGATCGGAGAACGGAACGCCGATTTCTATAACGTCCACGCCGGCCTTTTCAAGCGCTTCCATGGTAGCAAGCGTTGTTTCCATGTCCGGAAATCCCGCGGTAATGAACACCACGAGGGCCTTGCGGTTTGCCGAATGCAGTTCGTTTAATTTTTGTTCAAGCCGGTTCATGGTTGTCCTTTCACCGGCACGAGGGAGCGCACCGAATCCGCGTCCTTGTCTCCCCTGCCGGAAAGGCATATGACTATTATGTCTTTTTTCGAAAGCCGGGGAGCGAGTTTCGGCAGGTATCCTATTGTGTGCGCGGACTCAAGCGCCGGGATGATGCCTTCAAGTTTGGAAAGAAGGGTAAAGCCTTCCAGCGCTTCTTTATCACTTACCGGGAAATAGTCTGCGCGTTTCGTTTCCTTGTAAAAGCTGTGTTCCGGCCCCACGCCTGGATAATCCAGCCCGGCTGAAATGGAATGCGTTTCGGAAATCTGGCCGTGTTTATCCTGCAGAACATATGTTTTCATGCCATGCAGCACGCCGATTTTTCCGTAAGAGAGAGTGGCCGCGCCTTTTGCTTCCAGCCCTATAAGCTTCACTTTCCTGTCATTGTAGAACGGCGCGAACATGCCCATGGCATTGCTCCCGCCGCCGACACAGGCAAGCACGTGCGAAGGAAGCCGCCCTTCTTTTTTTAAAATCTGTTTGCGCGTTTCGATGCCGATTACAGATTGAAACTGGCGCACCATCAGCGGGTAAGGATACGGCCCCATTACCGAGCCTATGACGTAAAAAGTTCCCGCAACGTTGGTAACCCAGTCGCGCAGCGCCTCGTTAATCGCGTCCTTCAGCGTTTTGCTTCCGCTATGCACGGGTATCACGCGCGCGCCCATAAGCTGCATGCGGAACACGTTGAGCGCCTGGCGCCTTATATCTTCATCGCCCATGTAGACGTCGCATTCTATGCCGAACAGCGCCGCCGCCGTTGCCGTGGCCACGCCGTGCTGGCCTGCGCCCGTCTCGGCTATGACACGTTTCTTTCCGAGTCGCCGCGCAAGCAGCACCTGTCCCAGCGCATTGTTCAATTTATGCGAACCTGTGTGGCAGAGATCTTCCCGCTTAAGATATATTTTCGGGCCGCCGAATTTTTCAGTCAGCCGCCGGGCGAAATAGAGCGCCGTAGGCCTGCCTGCATAGTTTTCAAGATAGTAGCGCAGTTCCTTCTGAAAAGACGCGTCTTTCCATGCGCCGAGAAACTCGCGTTCCAGTTCCCCCAGAGGGGTAACAAGCGTTTCCGGTATAAATTGCCCGCCGAAAGATCCGAAATACCCGCGTTTCATACTATGCCTTCCGCCAGTAGATCCCGTTCGTCCAGGATCCCGACCGCTTTGCCGTCAGCGTCAATCACCGGGATGTTATCGAAATTGTGTTTCTTTAGAATCTTTGCCGCTTCGGTTGCAAGTGTTTCCGGCGATATTGTCAGCGGCTTTCTTGTCATAACCTGTTTTATCCGGCGTTTCATTACAAGGGGATCCTTTTGCAGCTTCCTGCGCAGGTCGCCGTCCGTGAAGAAGCCCACCAGTTTTCCACTGGCGTTAACGACGTTTGCGGCTCCCAACCGGGTGCTTGTCATTACAAGCAGCGCATCCTGCACGGCGCTTTCTTCGCTGACTATGGGGTTGCGTTTACCGGAATGCATAATGTCGCTTACGCGCGCGGTCAGTTTTTTTCCTATACCGCCGCCGGGGTGAAAGCGCGCAAGCGTTTCCCGCCGGAATCCTTTTTTCTCGGATGCGCACAACGCAAGCGCATCGCCCAGCGCAAGCATCGCGGAAGTTGAAGCGGTTGGCGCAAGATTAAACGGACACGCTTCTTTTTTTATCCTGGAATTAATTATCAGTTCCGCATTTTTCCATGCCTCGGCCTGAGGCCGGCCTGTCATAACGATAACCGCAATTCTCATGTTGCGTATAACGGGAAGCACCTTTTTTACTTCGTCGCTTTCGCCGGTGTAGGAAAGCAGCAATACGGTGTCGTTCGGCATAAGCATTCCCAGGTCCCCGTGAAGGCATTCGCCGGGGTGCAAAAACAGCGATGGGATGCCGAGAGACGACATAGTCGCCGCTATCTTCCTGCCGATAAGGCCGGATTTACCCACGCCCATGACGACGATGCGCCCGGAGCACGCGGCAATCCTCTCGACAGCCGCAATGAAAGCTGCGTCAATATGCCGCACCTGGTCGCGGATCGCCTCGGCCTCAATAACAAGCGTCCGCCGCGCCCGCTCAAAAAGGGCTTTTGTCATATTACGTTCTCCTTGCGGTGGTTATGAATGATTTCATTTTTTCGTAATCTTTGCGTTTGGGAAGGCGTTCGACGCCGGATGCGGTGTCAACGCCGAACGGGCGCACTTTTTCGATCGCTTCCGCGATATTGCCGGGAGTAAGCCCGCCGGCCAGGAAAAACGGTTTGTTAAGCTCTTTTGCTTTTACGGCTATGTCCCAGTTAAAAACCATGCCCGTGCCGCCGGGCGCTTCCGGCGCGGAAGCGTCGAGAAGAAAATAATCGGCGCTGTCCAGGTAGCCCTGCATTGCAGTCAGCGTTGTTTCATCCGCGACA
>MGVF01000104.1 GCA_001800355.1 Elusimicrobia bacterium RIFOXYA2_FULL_50_26 | reverse complement strand
ATAACGTAAATTATACGAAGATGCGGGTGTATTACCAGGATGGCGGTTCGCCCTACTACTGGAATGGCGGCGGCTGGCAGGTAAACGTTTCAAGCTGGCTTGTAACGCAGAATCTCACGGCCGGCGGAACATGGTGGGCATACACCAACGGTGTTACCTGGGTGTCCGGCAAGACGTATTACATAAACACGTCCGCGGTTGATAAGGCAAATAACGTTGAGTTGGCATACTCAACCGCGACGTTCTACATGGATACGCTTGCGCCCGAGACCACTATCCAGGCGCCGGTGCACCTTGCCGGTTACAACGCGCTTTCACAGATCTCAGGAATATGCGGTGATGATTTTACCGGCGTTGCCAACGTCCAGGTGCTGATACAGGATTTGAATACCGGCAAATACTGGAATGGCGGCGACTGGCTCGGCACCGGTGGCAACGAGTGGCAGGATCATAACGCGGGCGACATCTTCCCCGCCTGGTCTTACGGCAACCCGCCGGCGATAACGTGGACCAGCGGCCATCGCTACATGGTAGCCTCGCGCGGACGCGATAACGCGGACAACACGTCGTCCGTGTTCAGCGTCGGCGTATCTTCCGTCATATTCTCGTTCGATAACGTCGCGCCCGCCGTTTCCGTTGCGCTGCCCGCCAATAACGGCGCATACAATTCCATGGCAACCATATCCGGAACAGCGACCGACGATTTCAGCGGCGTGAAACAGATAAAGGTAAAGATATCGTATCTCGAGGCCGGCGATACGTATTACTGGGGCGGCGTGGCGTTTTCATCGGCCGCGCCCGCGGAAGTAAATGCAAGGGTGCTGTCCTACGGCGCCACTTATACCGTCTGGACTTCGACGGAAAATATCTCGTGGGCCAGCCCGCGCTACTACTCGGTGGCCGTGCGCGCATTTGACCTGGGATCGAATTTAAGCGCAGGCGTTACCTCGCAGTTCCTGCACGACAGGGAGTACCCGTCAGTTACGCTCCAGAAACCGGCGGTCGCAACCGATTACAGCCCGGCGCAGCCGCTGGCCGTTGTCTCCGGCACCGCGTTGGACAGCCCCGTGGATGCGCTCTCCGGCATAAGCCAGGTGCTTGCGCGCATAAGCCGCAACTTGGACAGCCGTTACTGGGACGAGGTAAACTCCTCATGGACTCTGACATCTGCGTGGATTACCGCATCAAGCACCGCCACGGCGGGTTCTTCCGCCGACTGGTCAACGGCCGTGCCGCAGGACGGCTGGCAGGACGCGGTGAAATACACGGTTAACATGCGCGCCAGGGATCTTGCCGGCAACCTTTGCAACTGGACGACCCGCACATTCCTTTACGATGCCAGCCTGCCGCTTGTAACCTTGCAGCAGCCGGATAGCGACTTCGAGCCGTGGCCGCTTTCCACGCTGTCGGGAACGGCTTCCGACCCGGGTACGGCGGGATTGAAATCTTACCTGGACAATGTTAAAGTTGCAATACAAATAACACCGCTCCTGGACGGAAAATTCTGGGACGGCGCGGGATTTAACAATGACAATGAAACCTGGCTTAACACCGATGCGGTAAACCTGCCCGCATACACGGAAAGCGTAAGCTGGAATTATACCGGCTCAACGCCCACGTGGACGCACGGCACGCAGTACAGGGTATCCGTAAAATCCACGGACAAAACCGGAAACGAGTCCGCGGTCTCGCAGCGGATGTTCCGCTACGACGACAGCGCGCCGGCGACAAAGCTTGTGTTCCCCGAAGGGGACGCCGGCGTCAAGCGTTACAGCGCAATCTCTACGATTTCAGGCACGGCCTCCGATACGTCGCCAGGCGAGCTTCACCGGGTGGAGCTGCGCATAAAGCACAGTTCAGGCCTGTACTGGAAAACGGCAGACCAGAGTTTCACGGGCACGGCCGCCGACTGGTTCATAGTTTCATCATCTGTAACGCCGGCCTACACGCTATGGTATACAACTCAGTCGGTTCCCAATATATCGGACGGCAACGAGTACGTGGCAAACGCAAGGGCGTTCGACAAGGCTGGCAACATGCACCTTGCCTATACAACGGCCACGTTCGTATACGATACCTCCCGGCCGAGATCGTATGTTACGCTGCCGCAGAACGGCGCGTTCATCCGTTCGCTCTCAACCATAAGCGGAACTTCCGCCGACGTGTCCGGCGGAGTAGTAACTCTTGTTCGCATGGCGGCACGTCGCAACACACAGCCCGTGAAATGGTGGGGCGGCTCATCATTCAGCGAAGATTCGGCGCTGTTCATTGACGCCTCGGGAACGGACCCCTGGTATTACACGGCGGTTTCAGGCCTGACCTCAGGGACTTCCTACTATATTGTGTCGGAAGCGCGCGACGATGCCATGAACATAGAAGTTTCGCCGCCCGGCGAGAGCCCGGCCACCTTTACGTGGGACGTTACATCTCCCACGTCCACGGTAACGTATCCCGTAACGGCTGGCAATTATAAAGCGCTTGCCGTCATATCCGGCACAATGAACGATGTTTCGCCGTTCGCGGGCGCGCTGGTTTCCGGTATCCCCGCCGCGGCGGGCGCGGTTAAAATCTCCATACAGGACTTGAGCTATTCCGCGACATACTGGTCGGAAACCCTCGGCGCCTGGCAGGAAACGACGTTTAACGGCTCGTTTAACGATGCCCAGGTTTACTCAAGCTCATGGGTTTTCAGCGCGGCCAATGTATTCTGGCAGACGGGCCATAGCTACCGCATCCGTTCCCGCGCTTATGATAACGCCGCCCCGGCGCCGGGCAACGATCAATATGACGGAGCCACCGGCGGCGGCACCCAGGCCGGTTATACAATAACGTTTGACACAAGCGTGCCGGCGGCTACCGTCCAGAAGCCGGTTGCGGATGAGTTCTACGGGCCGCTTTACACGCTTACCGTTTTGTCGGGACAGGCCGTGGATTACCCGGCCTCGCCGCTTGCAAAATCAGACGTGGATTATCTGAGCGTAGCCGTGCGCGCGCTTGGCGGCGACTGGTGGAACGGCACAAGCTTCTCATCTTCCACGATCAGCTGGCGCGCTACGGCCAAGTCCGGCGGACCCGTTTGGGTATGGGAGTACCCCGCATCACAGGCGGGCGAGGCGCTTCCTTCATGGGCTGACAATAATAAATACGCGGTATGGGCGGAGGCTTTTGACAAGGCCGGCAACAGCGGCGGCGTCGTGATTTCCACGTTTACGTGGGACGAGAGCTTGCCGGCCTCGGTTGTTCTTGCTCCAAACCGGCAGTATTACAAGGCGGGCGAGCTTTCGACGCTTTCCGGCACGGCCGGCGACGGCGCGAATGCAAACCGCAGCGGCCTCGACAGGGTGGAGATAGCCATACAGGAAGATCCCGACGGGACGGGTAACTGGTGGCAGTGGCAAACCCAGGCCTTCGATCTCGGCGCGGCTTCGTATACGGCCACAAACTCAGGCACTCTTGCAAACTGGCAGCAGACGTGGAACGTGCCGTCATGGACGGACGGCTTGTCTTACCGCGTTTACGCGCGCGCCCGGGACAAGAGCCGCAATTACCAATCGCCGGTATCCACCTATACTTTCGCTTGGGATACGTCGAAATCAACTTCGGCTGTAACCATTCCCGCGCCGGCCGTAACGTATTATTCTTCGCTTTCCTCAATATCGGGAACCGCCATAGACGACACGAGCAATGTCGCGGTTACAAAAGTAAAAGTTCGCACCGGCACGAATTACTGGAGCGGCAGCGCCTGGGATACGTCCGGCACAGTTATCCTGCGGCTGGCACAGGGAACCACAAGCTGGACGTACCCACGGGGCGCGGACACTATCCCGTCGTGGGCCAGCGGCGACGAGTACGAAATAACGCCGTGGACGGCGGATAACGCGGGCAACGAATCCACCGGAACATCCAAGAGCTTCCGTTACGATAATACGCGTCCGCAATCGGTTATTACGCCTGTGCCGGTGAACGGGCGTTATTACAATTCGCTTGCCAGCATCTCCGGCACCGCAACGGATCCCGTGCCGAGCGGGAAGACGTATTCCAGCGGCGTAAACCGCACGCGCATAAGTTTGTTCGGCCATTCGCAGAACGCATACTGGAACGGGCTTAACGGTTTCACGCTTACCGACGAAACCTTCCAGCCGGTTGCAGGCACGGCGGTTGACTGGCAGTACACGGGTTTTGCAAGCTACCTTGTGGACGGCACCTCATACACGGTAACGTCAAAGGTCTACGATAATTCGTCGCCCGAGATGGATGAAACGTCTTTTGTAAGCGGCACTAACAGGAATACGTTCATTTACGACGTTACAAAGCCCACAAGCGTTGTAACCTATCCCGCCGCCGGCGGCAATTACCTGTCGCTTGCCACCATCTCAGGCACGCATGAAGATATTATCCCCGCCGCCGGGCGCATGACAAGCGGCGTAAGCACGGTAAAGATAGCCGTGCAGGATCTTACGATGTCCTCAACGTACTGGAACGCAACCTCGGGCGAGTGGGTTGAGGGCGAGGTGTTCAACACGGCTTCGGGCGTGTATGCAAGCTCATGGGTATTTACGTCGGTGCCGCAATGGGCGAGCGGCAGGCAGTACCGTGTTCGATCACGCGCTTACGATAACAGCTACCCCTCGCCTAACGATCAATACACCGATTATCCGCAAGGCGGTTACGTTATAACGTTCGACACGAATGTCCCGCTTGCCGGCATACAGTCGCCCGTAGACAACGGTTTCTACGGTTCGCAAGCCTCGCCGCTTGCCGTTATCTCGGGTACGGCGCAGGATACGCCCGCCTCGCCGCTTGCGGCCTCAGGCATTGACAGGGTTATGTTGCAGGTCGGCTACGGCTCCAATTACTGGAACGGCAGCTCCTGGCAGGCCGCGGTCTCCACGTGGGTGCCGACGGAGTTCTCGGCAGGCACATGGCAATATCCCGGCGCGCTGGCCGGCCAGGCGCTTCCCTCATGGAGCGGCCAGACGCAGTATTCTATTTTAGCCCGCGCGTTCGATAAGGCCGGCAACCAGTCGGCGCAGGTTTCATACACGGTAATCTACGACACCACGGCGCCGGAAACATCCATCACTTACCCGGACAGCGCATACAAGAACACCGCAATAACGACTATCTCAGGAATTTCATCCGATTCCGGAAGCGTTGTTTCCGATATGAAGGACGTCTATGTCGCCATCCGCCGCGTTGGCGGCAACTGGTACAACTGGGCCGGCGGCGCGTTCGACCAGTCCGCTTCTTCATGGACAAAAGTGGATACCGGCGGAACGTATGCCCAGAACAACTGGTCTCATTCATGGAACCTGCCCGCATGGCAGACGGACACCGCTTACGTGATATACTCTTCGGCGACAGACCGCTCGCTCAATAACCAGTTGCGCGTTTCCTCGTTTACTTTTGCCTATGATGCGACTAAATCAACGTCTGCCGTAACGCTGCCGGCCGCGGCCGTAACATACTATTCATCCCTTGCAACCATTTCCGGCACCGCGGCCGACGCCACGGCCGGCGTCTCCGTTACGAAACTTGCATTGCGGGACGTGGCGCCGGACAAGTACTGGACCGGCTCGGCCTGGGAAGTAACGCCGTCCGTTATCCACTGGCGCACCGTAAACGGCACCACCACGTGGTATTATCCCCAGGGCGCCGACGTTATACCGGAATGGAAGAGCGGCAAGGAATACAGGCTTATTCCCTGGACGCTGGATGCGGCCGGCAATGAATCAACCGGCACGGCCAAAACGTTCCGGTTCGACAATACCGCGCCGCAGAGCGCGGTTACCACGCCGCAGGATACTATTTATTACCGCGTCCTGCCGACGCTTTCCGGAACCGCGGCCGATCCCGTTGCGCCGGACGGTGTCTACATTTCAGGCGCAAGCGAAACAAAGATTTACTTCAAGGACGAAACCGCCAGTAAATGTTTCGACGGCGATGACTTCAACACCGATCCGCAAAGCGCGTTCGCCTGGATACTGCCGTCTGGCACCACGGACTGGACGTATTCAACCGGGTTTGCGGCGCGCCTCAAAAACGGCCGGCGTTACGTTTTGGCCAGCCGGGCGCTTGATAATTCCCTGCCTTCCAACCAGGAGAGCGCCTACACGGTAGGCGTAAACACGGTTACGTTTATTTATGACATAGGCGTGCCGACCGCAACGATAGTTGCGCCCGCCGCCCAGTTCCTCTCGGTTCTTTCCAATATAACCGGCACCGCCTCAGATGAGTTAAGCGGCGTTAATTCCGTCGAGATAGCGATACAGGATCTCGGCCAGGGAACTACCTGGTGGAACGGTTCGGGCTGGATAAGCCAGGCCGGCCATTACTGGAACAGCGCATCAACCACGGCCGCCACGCCTGCGCGGTGGAACTACTCCACCGCCGCGATAAGCTGGAGCCAGCCGAGGCAGTACCGCGTTTATGCGCGCGCGAAGGATAACGCCGTTGACGCCACGACGCCGCAAAACCCCAACGTTCAAACGGTTGTAAGCTCGGCTACGTTTACCTTCGACGTCGAAAAGCCGACGGCCACGGTGGAGTTCCCCAGCCTGACACAGGCCTGGTTTAATTACCTCCCCGTTATCACAGGCAGCGCCTCGGATTACCCGGCGGGCATAAGCCGGGTACTTGTCGCCGTGCGGGAGGAAACGCCTCTCGGCGGCTGGTGGAACCCGGCCGCCTCAACCTTCAGCGCCACGGTTGCGCAGTATTCAACCGCCACCTGGCTTGGCAGCAGCTGGCAATGGCAAAGCCCGGCGTTACAGAACGGTTACCGCTACATGGTGCAATGCCGCGCCGTGGACAACGCGGGCAATTTCGGGAATATTTCCACGACGGTTCTGTTCACGTATGATACTTCCATGCCGCAGGCGGCAATAACCAGGCCGAACAACGGCCAATGGCACAATTCGCTTTCCGTTGTTTCCGGAACTTCCGCCGACGCATCCGAAGTCGCTTCGGCGAATATTACATACCAGAGAAATCCGCCGACCGGCGGTTGGTGGGATGGCTCAGGATTCACCCAAACCGAGGACGGCGCGCTATGGCAGTCCGCAAGCGTAATACCCGGCGAGTGGTGGCGCACGCCGGTGCCGTCCTGGGCCAGCGGATCCGGCTATAAGGTTAAGCTGAAGATTACCGATAACGCTTCAAACGAGCTTATTCCCAATCCCGAGGCAACGTTTAACTACGATGCCGTTACGCCCACGTCAACGGTTACATCGCCGGTTTCCGGCGAATATTACCGCTCCATAAGCGCGATAACCGGGGCATCATACGATTCCTACAGCGGTATCGGTTCCGTCGAGCTTTCTATCTATAATACCACCAATAATCACTACTGGCACGGCGCGTCCGGGTGGGTATTGAATGTTTCATCATGGGTGCCGGTGGGAGCCGCGGGCGTACATGTTTCATCCTGGACGTACTCGCCCGCCGTTACATATACGTCAGGCTCAAGCTATCGTGTGCTTTCGCGTTCGTGGGATGTGGCGGGTTCGTCCGAGGCCGCTTCCGACGTGCCGTCCCACGACATAGAGTTCAATTACGACGATACCGCCCCGCAATCGGCGCTGACGCTTCCCGCGCAGCCAGGCGCGGCGCAATACAATTATTACAAGGCTCTTCCCACGCTTTCAGGCACGGCGCAGGATAAGCCGGACACCGGCGCAAGCGGCATCGAGGACGTCAGCATAGCGGTGCAGAACGTGTCGAAGGCCGGCAACAACTGGTGGGGCGGCTCCGACTTCGACCAGTCGTCGCCGCTTTGGTACGTGGCGTCGGGTTCCGAGTCCTGGACTTACGGTTTTGCCGACGCAAGCTGGCAGAACGGCCAGACATATCTTGTTATTTCCAAAGCGCGCGATAAGGCCATGCCCGCCACCGGCAATAATGAAAGCGTCTTTAACGTGCTGGTCAATTCCGTAACATTTATATGCGATAAATCCACCCCCACCAGCACCGTTTCCTGGCCCACGGCCGCGCTTGTTACAAATTCGCTTTCCTCGGTTTCCGGCACGAGCGTCGATACTTTAAGCGGCGTGCAGGTGACGAAAGTGGGTATATACAAGGTTAACGCCACGGCCGGCTGGTGGAACGGCTCAAACGCGTTTAACGGCTCCGAAAACTATTTCGATGCCGCGCCGCTTTCGGCCGGCAATACGACATGGGCTTACACGGGCTTCGGCTCATACCTTGCGGACGCAAGCACCTATACCGTTTTCTCGCGCTCATACGATGCCGCGCTTCCCTCAAGCAATTACGAAACCGTCCTCTCATCGGTTACCTTTATATACGATATATCGCGCCCCACCTCTTCCATAACCTTGCCGGCGTCAAACCCGGATTACGTTAATACGCTTCCGACGATTTCCGGCACCGCGTTCGACCAGTTCGGGCTTTCGCAGGTAAAACTATCCGTACGCGACCTGGGCTACCCCACCACTTACTGGCAGGGCGGCGCGTTGTGGAGTTCGTCGGAAACGTTCCATATCTGCACGGGTAGGGAAAACTGGATACTTACCACCCTGCCCGCGTGGGGCGACGGCAGGACGTATGAGATCAAGTCCAGGGCAAACGATACCGCGGGCAACGTGGAGTCGCCCGGCATAAACCAGGTGCTTACTTTCAGCTTCGACACTACACCGCCTTCCTCGCGCGTAAGCTACCCTGCCGACGGCGGCTATTACCAGACTGTAACGCAGCTTACCGGTACCGCGTCCGACACCTTTACGGGCATCGAGGAAGTCAAGGTGCTGATACGGCGCGTATCGGATAACAGCTATTACAACGGCACCGGCGGCTGGATAGCAAACGTCCCGCAGGAACTTTCCGCAACCTGGGTGCCGGCCGAGGGAAGATGGTACCGCGACAGCGGCCTGCCCTCATGGAGCAACGCGGAAAGCTACCAGGTGCAGGCGCGCGCCTACGACAGGAGTTCCAACGCCGAAACGACGCCGCTTCATGCCGGTTCCACCTGGCGTTGCGACCAGTCCGGCCCATCGTCGGCGATAGTGCTGCCGGAAATGCCGGAACGCTCTTACAACAGCATACCGACGGTTTCGGGCACCGCCAACGACGCCTGGGGTGTAAGCCAGGTGGCCGTGCGCGTGTTCGACGCATCACTGACGCAGACATGGAATGCGACGCTGGGCGACTGGGTAGCCGGCGACCAGGCGGTATGGAACGTGGCGTCGGGTTCGAGCACAAGCGGCGGGGCGATAACCTGGACTTATGACCTGTGGCGCTCCACAAGCGTCAACGGCAGGAATTACCGCATAAGCTCAAGGGCGCGCGACCTTGCAGGCAACTACGAGACCAACTGGACCAGCGCCACCTTTATGTGCGACGACAAATCGCCGTCCGCATGGGTAACTCTGCCCGTGGACAATTCCATAATTTCGGCGTTATCCACCATATCTGGCAGGAGCAGGGAAAACGAGACGACTACGACATTGGTGCGCACAAGGGTGCGTCGCACCTCGGACAACTGGTACTGGAGTTTCGACGGCTGGAAGAACGTTGACACATGGAACAATGCCGCCGGTATCGGGGCGGGAACCGTTGACTGGACATACACGCACGGCGCGTTCTCAAATCCCGGCAACGGCTATTACCCCGCGTTTGAAAGCGGCAACACCTACGTTATTGACGTCGAGACGCGCGACGAGGCGCTGCCTTCGGCCAATATAGCGACGTTCGTTACCACCTGCACGTTCACCTACGATAACCTCGGGCCTTCGATGCGCATAGCGCTGCCTGCCGACAGCAATGCCTACCGCACGCTAAGCACCATATCAGGCACGGCTAATGACGCGACGGCCGGCGTAAACAACGTCCGTATTTCCGTCAAGGATCTTGACGGCGGCACGAGCCGCTACTGGTACGACGACGGCCTGGGCGGCAAGGGATGGCTCTCCGACATAGCCGAGTACTGGGTTGCCATAGCGACTCAAGGGGCCGGCGGCCAGACGCTGACATGGAAATACGACGATCCGTCGTTCTCGCTCAGCGACGGGCATTACTACAGGGTGCGCGCAGACAGCTATGATAAAATCGGAAATACCGTGCAGGTTATATCCTCAAGCACGTTCATATACGACGTAACAAGGCCAACGTCCGCAGTCACGCAGGCGCGAATGCCCGATAATACGATAGTTTCGCCTTTGTCCGGCCAGTACATGGAAAACATAAAGACCATCGAGGGTACGGCCATTGACAGCCATCCCACGCTGAATGCAAGCGGCATGTCCGGTGGCGCCAGCAAAATGGAATATTGCATAATCCTTGAGACCACAACCTACGAAAACGGCCTTCCCGACTCAGACCATGACTACGTGTGGTACAACTCCACCTGGACGCTTTACGACGGCACGCTTCGCTGGCACACGGCCACGGGCGGATTGTCCTGGTATTCGCAGGACATGACAAACCTCTGGTATTCCGGCTACTGGTACCTGATTAAAGCGCGCGCGACCGACCGCGCCGGCAACGTGCAGGACGATACCCAGATGTCATGGACCAGGTTCTCGGTTACGCTGCCGGCGTCGCAGTTTATCGTTACCATCAGTACCAGCGTTACGGCTGGCCAGCTTGCCAGCGTTACCGTAGAGGCAAAGGACATAAACGGGTTTTCCGCCCGCAATTACCAGGGAAGGATAGGCTTCAGTGTGGACGCAGGCCTGCCTGAAACCGCATATGACGGCGGGCATGCTTACCAGGAGGAAGAGGGCTGGCTGCCGTCCAATTACCAGTTTGTCGTTACCGACCAGGGAAGAAAGACGTTTAACGTTACCATCTCCAGCGAGGCTGTCCGGCTTGTGAAAGCAGGCTCGCGCATACTTAAAGTGGCTGACTTGGACACGCCTTCCATAAACGGCCAGTCGGCCGCGGTTTCCGTGTCCGCGGCATCGCCCGAGAAACTGCGCGTCCTGGCGCCCGGAACCGGCCGCGCGCCGGGTGTCGTCGGCGGACTCAGCGGTTCGCCGGTTGCCCAGACCGCGGGACAGTCTTTAACGGCCACGGTTGATGCATGCGATAAATACTGGAACATCGTAACCTCGACGGCCACCACCGTGCGGCTTACGACCTCCGACCCTTATGATACGCCTGTCCAGCAGGACAAGGCGCTTGTAGACGGCTCAATGACATACGACGTAACCATGGTTCAGCGCGGCAACCAGACGTTGAGCGTTTCCGACATAGGAGCCGGCACGGGCTGGCTTGCCCACACAACTCCGGACATCGCGGTTGCGGCAAGCAACACCTCGCCGCGCCTTCTGGTGCTGCTGCCGGGACAGTCCGCCGCGTGGGGCAAGCCGCCATACACCGATAATACGGGCGGCAAATCCACGACGGTAACCTCTCCGCAGACCG